>JARRRH010000039.1:0-20425 GCA_037380925.1 Deltaproteobacteria bacterium
TCGACGAAATCATCCAGGACCCGGTACTGGGGAAAATGGCCCGGGCGCGCTACACGACGGAAGAGAGTTTTCAGAGTTATCTGCAAGAAGTGCTCGCAGAGATCGCCCGAGCATTCAAGCCCCCGTCATAAGGAGTACACGTCCATGGACCTATTGAAAAGAGAGTACAGGGCCTTGACCTACATTTCAGGACCTCTCCTTTTTGTGGAAAATGCCGGGGACCTGGCATATAACGCCATCGTTGATATCAAGGACGGAACCGGCCGGGTGCGGGGCGGCCAGGTTATCGAGGTCTCGGAAGAATACGCCGTGATCCAGGTTTTCGAGGAGACCTCCGGGCTCGATCTTGCGACGACGTCGGTGAGCCTTGTAGAGAGGGTGGCTCGACTGGGCGTGTCGAGAGACATGCTGGGCCGCCGCCTCAACGGCATGGGGAGGCCCATCGACGGGCTCCCGGAGGTCACGGCCGAGAAACGCTTACCCATCGCGGGCATGCCGATCAACCCGGTGGCACGGCGCAAAGTTTGCTTTGGACATATGGTAGATGATACTGTTGGAAAGACGGTGGATGAGCATATTGGTCTTGCTGATCTCCTCGAATTTGCCCGAATCCCGGATAGCGCGCCAAGCTGTCGTGCCCGAGGAAGAGATCCAATTCGCCGTGATCTTTGCAGCCATGGGAGTAACCCAGAGAGAAGTGAGCTATTTTACCGAGGAGTTTGAGAAGACCGGAGCCCTCTCGCGGTCGGTCCTCTTTCTGAACAAGGCGGACGATCCACCATCGAGCGCATCCTTACGCCGCGCATGGCACTGACGGTGGCGGAGCACCTGGCTTACACTCATGGGTATCATGTGCTCGTCATCCTGACGGACATGACCAATTACTGTGAGGCGCTGCGGGAGGTAGGCGCTTCCCGGGGTGAGATCCCGGGCCGCCGCGGCTATCCGGGTTACATGTACACCGATCTTTCCACTATCTATGAGCGGGCCGGGCTGATCGCAGACAGCCCGGGGTCGGTGACCCAGATACCGATCCTTTCCATGCCGGGCGGGGACCGCACCCATCCCATCCCGGATCTGACAGGGTACATTACCGAAGGCCAGATCCAGCTCTCACGGGAGCTGAACCGCAAAGGCATCTTCCCTCCCGTGGATCCGCTGCCGTCCCTTTCAAGGCTTGCCAACAGCGCTATCGGCAAGGGCAAGACGCGGGAGGATCACAAGCAGGTGTCCGATCAGCTTTTCGCGGCCTATGCCAACGGCATAGACATCCGCAAGCTGGTGGCCATTATCGGTGAAGAAGCCCTGACTGAAAACGACCGGCGGTATCTGAGATTTGGCGATGCTTTCGAAAAAAACTTTATCCACCAAGGTAACCGGAACCGTGATCTGGAAGATTCGCTCGGCCTGGCCTGGGCGTTGCTTTCTATTCTGCCTGAATCCGAACTGAAGCGGATCTCTTCGGATCACATCGGCAAGTATTATGGCGAAAAGCTCAAAGAATTCTGGGAGACTCAGGAAAATTTTTGATTTTTGATTGCCGATTTTCGATTGGTAAATCGGGTGAGCCCTTCGAGAGAACTCGGGGCCAAGCCTATCCCGGAATAACTGTAAGCCAGCTCAATAGCTCCTCTTTGAGTGATCATGAATAATGGATAACGACTATGGCTGAGATAAGTCCCACGCGAATGAACTTACTTGCCCGCCGCAGTCAGCTCGCATTGGCTTCAAGAGGCGTGGACCTGCTCCAGAAAAAGAGGGATGCCCTTGTGAGGGAATTCCTCTCGCTGGTGCAGGAAACCCTGGAGGCCCGCAAGCAGTTGAATGCAGCAAGCCGGGAGGCACACAAGGCGTTGCTCATGGCGAAGTCTTTTGACGGTCCCGGCGCTGTGGAGGCTTTCTCTCAAAGCGTGCCGGTTCTTTCCGACGTGCAAGCTGCTGTGCAGAATTTCTGGGGTACCCGGGTGCCCCGACTCACGGCAAAGTGGGTCCGGGGGACCCACATAGCCAGTCCGGTGGCCGCGGAAGGACGAACAATTGCAGCACAAACGAGCTTCCTGGCGCTCTCGCGGGCCCTGGTCCAGGTTGCCAATACCGAATCCCGTCTGCGCCGAATGGGTGAAGAGATCAAGAAGACCGCTCGCCGCGTGAACGCCCTTGAAATGGCGGTGATCCCCACCATTCGATCTCAGATCCATCGCATCCAGCAAATACTGGACCAACAGGAACAGGAAGACATCTTCCGGCTCAAGCGGATCAAGAAGAAGTTAGAGCATGCTTCTCCCGGTAAGTAGTTTTTTTGCCGGGGTAGCAAACGCCCCGCCCGTCGAATGGCGGTGCCTCACCCAAGGTGTTATGCCCGCTTCCGGGCACCGATTTCTCGGAAGAAAATGTCACCGCGCTCCGTTCCATATTCCTCGAAGCGATCCGGCGCACCGGGTCGATGCGGAAACCAGGAATTCCGGAAAAAGGAGGCGCCTGTCCGTGAGGACGGCAGAGTAGAACGGAAGGATACAACCGCACCGGGAGCAATCTGCCATGCTGCCAAGCTGGCAAGGGATCTTGGGAGCGCCTTGAGAATCGAAGCTGAAACCGATCTTAGGAAAAGGACAGTTCCGGGTAACTCTCTGGGAGACGTCGCTCTTCATAAGCCGGTAAATGCGATCCGTAATCCAGATGAACCTGCCGTACCTTTTTCTGAGGGCGATGATTTTGTCGATAACCTGGTCTCGCTCTTGCCAGTTCAACCAGAGTTCGTCTCCCTCGTTTTTCATGGGGGTATAGAATTCGAAGACAATCCCCAGAACCGACGTCTTGACCCATTCTTCCAACATGGCCTCGATACATTCATGGTTGAGGCGGGTGACACAAAAGGCGATGACGACCCCTACATCTTTCCGGTCCGCGTTTCTTTTTATCCTTTGATATACGCCCCTTTCCGCCCCTGTCATTTTGTAGTAATACTCCTCCGTGCCATGAACGGAGACTGAAAATCGGACGTCCGACCACGAAGGAAGCTCGATTGTGCCGTTTGTGAAAATCACATTGCTCTTGAAATAGCGCTTTCCCCTTTCCACGAGGTCCTTTCTGAGAAGCGGTTCGCCCCCGATCCAACCGCAAATCAGAAAAGGGAATCCCTGGCTCTTCAGGTCTTCCAGCTTGGCCAGCCACTCCTCGGTGGAAAGCTCGCTCGTATGGGTCTGTTTGCCGAAGTAACAGTGCTTACATTGTAGGTTGCACCGTGTTGTCACGTCGATGCCGCCGAAGGAACTTGGAGGCATGCCTCTCACCGCAACCTTGAAGTAATCATAAAATGTCCAATGGTTTGAAACGGCACCTGGCACGACTTTTTCTGGCTCCCTTCATTCCCTTCTTTCACGGGCTTCAAACAGATTCCGTAAGATGCGCCTGTTTCCGGTACGGATCTTGCCCTTGAAAAATCGGCAAGTAAATAGGGGACATCCGGTATTATCCTTCCAAAGACACTGTATTCGTGAACGAAAGTGGGATGAGCCCGCCCTTGCGGCAGTGGAGGCGCCAAAGGCGGGAGGCGCATATTGAACAATGGCAGATCGTGATAAAAGTTAAAGGTAAAGGAAGGACTCGCCTCTTGCGGGTCCAAAGGGAGGAACACGAAATGACACAAGATTATTCTCTTCCATATGCAACTCATTGCAACAGCGGTCTCACGCACCAGGATGTGGTGGCGTGGATGAAAAAGAAATCCATTGGAGACATCCCCGAGAAAGGAGCTTGTGAAAATCTTCTCAGGGAGATGGTCATCATATATAATTTCATACATTACAGGCTGGATCGACCTACTCTGCCGGATGATTACTGGCTGGAGCATATGAACATTCTCAGAGAAAGGCTGGAGCAAGGATTGGCGGAGGATCGAATTCCTGATAACTGGTTTGAGGACCTCTTCAGCAACATGACGGGTTCCGCCAAGTATGAGTCAATCAGGAAGCCACCCCTTTTCGAAGAGGGAAAGGAAAAGATAGGAGAAGTACTGGATCGGCTGAAAAGAATCGAATTCCAAAGCCGTTCCCTTTCACCTCGTGAGAGGAATCAATACGTGAAGGATGAGCTGGCGAAAGTGCGCGATTGGGCACTTCGGAATGCCTGGGAAACCACCAGCATAGTGGGTTTTCAAAACATCTAAATCCCTTCCCCTTTTCAAAGGGGAGAACCCTACGAAACGTCTGTACCTTCTTCCAGGGGGCGGATGTCTTTTTTCTCCCCTTTTCCCAAAGGGGGTCGGGGGGATTTTAGAAGTGGACTCTGTAAGCAAGTCCGTTCGGGACCGGCGTAGCCAGTCCACATGACCATGCCCACAGGGCATGGGTTCCTACAGCAAACTGAAATTATCCGCATTTTTGTCTTATGCCCCGCCTTGACACCCATCGTCTAATTCCCTATACTTCATCAGCAATGAAGGCTTGGGGTGGCGCGATGATAGAGCATGATTTCGACGTACCGTTCATAGCGGATCTGGCTTTGAGAGAAAAACAGATCCAGCAGAACTATCGACCCGTCATCGCCGTCCACAAATGGTTCGCACGCCGCCCGGGTACCCTTTTTCGGGGCCTTCTCCTTTCGGAATTCTCCTCTCGCCCCTTGCGGGAAGTCTTCTATCAGGCAAACGATCTGGCAGGGATACGGATCGCCGATCCATTCATGGGGGGAGGGATACCGCTCCTTGAGGCAAACCGAGCCGGCTGCAATGTCATCGGTTACGATATCAACCCGATGTCCTATTGGATCGTTAGGCAGGAAATCGAGACAATTGATCTGGATCGGTACGGCATGGCGGCGGAAAGGCTAAGGAGAGAGCTGGACAAGAAGATCGGCCGTCTTTATCGCACGAGGTGTATTTATTGCGGAGATCAAGATGTCCCCGTTAAATACTTCCTTTGGGTCAAGGTCAAGCGGTGCGGTAACTGCGGAGAGGAGATCCCGCTTTTTCCAGGCTACCTCGTCTCTCAAAATCGCAGGCATCCTAAAAACGTGTTTCTCTGCTCTGTTTGCGGTAACCTGACTGAGACAGAGGACAGACAGCATCCCGGTGAGTGCTCCTCATGTGGGAAACCTATATCCGATCAGCCCACCGCCAAACGGAACAGCTGCGTTTGTCCAGCGTGCGACGCACCGAACCGCTATCCAGACCCTAAAGCTGGACCCCCCATCCACCGACTGTTTGCCCTTGAATATCATTGCCCTCACTGCAGGCCCCGCCACAAGGGCCGTTTCTTCAAGAAACCTGACGAAGAAGACCTTTCGTTTGTTGAAGAAGCCGATAGTCTCTGGCGGGAGATAAAGCCGATATTCGCCCCAGATGATCCCATCCCTCACGGAGATGAATCAACCAGACTTCATCGCTGGGGTTATAATCGCTACTTGGACCTCTTCAATGCCCGGCAATTGTTGGGTCTGGAGCTCAGCTGCCGGTTCATCGTGAAGGAAGGAGACCGGCGGATTCGTGATGCGCTTGCCACGAACCTTTCCGATCTTCTGCGCTATCAGAACATGCTATGCCGATACGATAAGATGGCCTTGAAATCCCTTGATATTTTCTCCGTCCACGGCTTCCCCGTCGGGTTGATCCAGTGCGAATCCAACTCTCCGAGGGAAAAGAAAGTATATCATCCCAATCCCAGGGGAGTGGATCGGGGACAACGGAAACGAAGGGAATACGCGGAGCGTCGATCTATCCTGCGCGGACGCAACGGTTAAAGAGCTGCCGGCCGGGAGCCTGGATGGAGTGTTTACGGATCCACCCTACTTTGGAAATGTACAATATGCAGAACTCATGGACTTCTGCTACGCCTGGCTCCGTAGGCTGGTTGGGGAATCCGTTCCCGCTTTTATTGCCTCATCCACAAGAAATGTGAACGAACTAACCGGGAATGAAAACATGGGGAGGGACCTTTGCACCTTTACGGAAGGACTCTCCTCCGTCTTCCGGCGCATGGCAAAGGCCCTTAAGCCAGGTTCCCCTCTTGTCTTTACTTATCATCACAATGCTCCTTATGCCTACTATCCTGTCGCCGTCGCCATTCTGGATGCGGGGCTTACTTGCTCGGCTTCCCTGCCCTGCCCTAGCGAGATGGGCGCCTCCATTCACATCAACGGCACAGGGTCCTCCATCATCGATACTGTTTTCGTATCACGCTCGACCGGTAGATTCCCCCGCAAGTGGCTTCCAGAGGATGCGGAAGGCTTGGCATCAATCGTGGAGGAAGATCTCCACAACTTGAGGCTCGGAGAAGTTGGCCCGACATATGGGGACCTTAGGTGCATCATCCTCGGGCATCTCACTCGCCTCGCCATCTGGAATCTGAGAAAAGAATGGCACCTGGAAACGGATACCGAAAAGAAGCTCTCCGCTGTAGACGGTTGGGTGGAGCAGTTCGGCGGACTCTCGGCTGTGGAAGAACACCTCGACTTAACCTCCTCAGGGATGCCCCGGATACGGTTTGCGGGGATTCAGGAACCTGAATCAGCTTACAGAGCGCTGGACGACGAAATATCATTTTGAACCTCAACCGGATGCTTTTATGGCACGTCCTTTTGAGTTGGAACCGGAGGAATTGGCGGTAAGATTAGAGGCGATGGTTGAGGCCACCGCCGCCGATCTTACATCTGAATTTCTGCTCATGCCCGTGGGACCAGGGTTCATCAAATACCCGGATTTCCGCGCAGCTTTCGAAATCCTAAAAAGAAATACCAAGGCATTTAGCGAACTCACAGGAGATCGTGTATTTATAGCCTTCCTTGAAGACGCCCGCGCCTTCTGTGTGCTGAGATCCATCCTCGGCATGACCCCACCCGAGTGGGCCGAGCTTGTCCGCTCAGAATATTCTTCCATCAAAATTCCTCAAAATGCCGTCCGAACACTGGACAGAAAATGCCGGGAAGATCTCACTTATATTAGGCGCATGGAGAAGAGGTATCAGGCTCAGCTTGAGAAATCAAACGCAGACAAGGTCGTTGGACGCTCGATCACCTTGCAGCGCATCGACGCGCTCATAAGGGCGGCGATTCATTACATCGCCCAAGGGGCACCCAAAGCAACAGACGGCTATATCCATCGCATGGACAGGTTCGACACTCACCAAGGGATTGAATCTCTTAAGTACGCAGCAAAAGAAAACATCCCTTACGCCGTGTTGCTCTACGAGCGATACTTAGGGAGGCCTTTTGCTGCACATAGAGATGCCGTTTCAGAGCTGGTGGGCGAGGTCATCGAAAATGCGATCGAGGACCTTCTCCGAAAACATGGGGTAACCTTCCGAAAGACAGGACGTGCCGAAAAGATTCCGGGTTTTGGTCAAGCCCCAGACTTTTGCATACCTGACGAAGTAAAACCGGTTGTCGTAATTGAGGCAAAGATCACGAGTGACGACGGGACAGCCAGAGACAAGGTCGCCCGAATCAAGGAGTTGGAGACCCAACGAAATCAACATGTGGCGGAGGGCTGGACTCCTTACGAGGTCGTAGCCTGCATCGACGGCCGCGGATTCCGTGAAAGACGGGAAGACATGCGGCAACTTCTGCTTAGATTGCAGGGCAAGGTGTTCACGATGGCATCCCTAAATCAGATCCTTATTCATACGCGTATCCGTGAGTTTGTGACTATTGGTTGATGCAAGAGGGGATTTTCATCTCCAAGCATATTGCTAAATTCACGCAAATTGGAGGTTATGGCAAATGCAAGGCATAATTCTTTTCGCATATGCATCGGCTATCGTAGGCCTTAGGTGGATCTGAAGAGGTAACCAATACTCTTCGTTTCTTGGACCGAGATTTCCCCAATAGCCTCTCCATACGGATTAGAAATTCGCCTCCATGCGCACGGTTCCCACAAGAGCGTTGGGATGTTGCCCGCCGGGATTAACGATGTACTGGAGGTCCGGTTGTATCTCGATCCAGCCAGCGACCTTCAGTCTGTAAAATGTTTCTATGGCTAACTCATATGACTTTGGCAGCCCGGCCTGTGAACTGATGTGCGCATACTGTGGGCTGACCCCCACTACGTCTTTTGGCCGTGCGGGAAACGGCCCCTGCCAGGCGAACCCCCCACCGGCATGCCAGTCAATCACGTTGACACTCGACTGTGTGCGGCCATATTCCAGAAATGCCCGCAAGCCGCGGCCGTCCTCGGGTTCACCGGCAGGTTGCCAGAGGGTCTGATCGATGATGGCATACCAACCGTAGGTCCCCTGCTGCTGTTCGCCGTTAAAGCGGGTAAAGGTCCCTGTATGGGTCCAGGCCGCCAGTTTCAGGTTGCCATTGCCCACAAAAGCCCCTGCCCGCGGCCATTTCAGGCCGGCCTCACTGATGATGAAAGCCCCGTTGAAGGTCGGCTGGGCATCTTCAGGGCTCCCCTTGATGTCCCCAAAGCTTACCGAACGATTCGCGTAGTAAGCGCCGAAGCTGACGTAATGCGATTCATCGGGTGTGAAAAAGAGGTTAATGGAGGGCATCGGGTCCGGAAAGGTCGGAAAACCGGAAACCGTGGGGCTGACCTGCGTGGAACTGTTTAAAAACAGCAGCCCGTTGTCGATCACGCTAAACTCAGAGTTAGCGTCCACTTTCCCGATCTTGAGACGCAGCTTATCCTCAAACAGCCCCTGTTGATACCATAGCTCATAGATTTGCAGAAATGGAGCCGCGTTTAGCTTGTCAAAAACCTGCAAATCTCCTACCAGGACTTCGGAAGGATTGCGCCCGGCATGGTCTTCCAGGTCTATGTAAAATTTACAGCCCTTCCAGCCGGACAGGTTTTCCGGGTCGAATGTCAGATTCAGGTCAAAGGTTGCGGCGCCGACCAAGCTGGAAGTACGCAGTCCGCCTATGGAGTTCTTGAACCCTTCCAGAACCAGGCCGGCGTCCAAGATAAATCCTGCCTGATCCAGTCTCCGGCCCAAGCCGCGCCAAACGCGGACGACTTTCTCCTCCAGCGGGGAAGTGACTTGCTGTGCGCCTTGGGACAGCGCCTCCAGTTGGACGGCTTTTCCTCCCTCCAGCCCCATAGACTCCGTTGCCAGTACTCCGACCAGCAGCAGCGCAGCTGCGGTTGTTGTCACACCCAAAAACATCCCGTACCATCTGCAAATCACACCGCCCATCGGCCTGACTCTTCATAACAGGAGATATTCCATCTGAAGGATATGCAGGATCATTACGAAGACGACCTTTTGCAGGATCTACTCCATTAGAGAACCAGAAAGTCAATAGGGTGAACCATGTAGTCTATGAGGATGGATCATGTAATCCTTTCCCTTTCGGCTTAACAAGTATTTTTGGAAGATATAACGCCTTTGATACCTCGGCCCTCTTGACACTGTGAAATGATAAAGAGGAATCCCATTCAGTGGAACATCTACTTCGCTCAAGTGCCCTTATTTAGGTCTGTTTAGATGCTCCGGCCGCACATTTCACTTGACCGGGCCGCCCTGCTTCCTTCCATCAGCCGAGATTGCGTTTCATGGCTCAGATTGTCCGTCATGCCGATTATATCTCCCAGGGGCTCATCGGTCACATTTTCGATATGCCGATGGATAATTCCGCGGATTCACAGTACAGTGATTTTCATCTTCAAATACATTCCTTAGCCCATTGTCTCCCGAAGCACCCGCAGCACAATTAAAGATAAGCAACATGCCCAACTGGAGGGATCTGTGAAAACATTCATCGAGCCTTTCAAGATCAAGATGGTTGAACCGATTAAGATGACCTCCCGGGGGGAGCGAGAGGCGGTTCTGAAGAAAGCTGACTTCAATCTCTTCCTGGTCCACTCCGAAGACGTCCTCATTGATCTGCTGACGGACAGTGGAACAGCGGCCATGAGTGCTGAGCAATGGAGCGGTATGATGCGGGGGGATGAGGCCTACGCGTGCAGTCGGAGCTTCTACCGGTTTCTCGAGGTTGTCAAAGGAATCTTCGGGTTCAAACATGTCGTCCCCACCCACCAAGGCCGTGCGGCTGAGCGTATCCTCTTCTCCATTATGTGCAAGGAGGGAGACGTCGTTCCTAATAATACCCATTTCGATACGACCCGGGCCAACATCGAATTTCACAAAGCTGAGGCAGTGGATCTACCGGTCTCCGAGGCGCTGCACCCTGCTCGCTTTCATCCATTCAAGGGTAACATGGATGCCGAGGGACTCCGACAACTCATCAAAAAGGTAGGTCCGGAGCGTATTCCTCTTACCATGATCACAGTAACGAACAACTCGCAAGGCGGCCAACCGGTATCGATGGCAAACATCCGGGAGATCAGAGAGATTCTCAGCCCTTTCCGTATCCCGCTCTATTTCGATGCGTGTCGATTTGCTGAAAACGCCTATTTTATCAAACTTTGGGAAGAAGGATACCAGAGCAAGTCGGTAAAGGAGATCGCCCGCGAGATGTTCTCTCATGCCCAGGGGTGCACAATGTCGGCCAAGAAGGATGGCCTGTCGAATATCGGGGGTTTTCTCTGTTCGAACGACGATAAGCTGGCTGAGCAGGAACGGAATCTCCTGATTTTGACCGAGGGTTTTCCCACTTACGGCGGTCTTGCGGCACGGGACCTTGAAGCTATCGCCATTGGACTCGAGGAAGTGCTCCATGAAGATTACCTTCAATACCGCATCGGATCGATAAAGTACCTGGGCGAGAAGATTGCTGCCGAAGGAGTGCCGATTGTTCAGCCACCTGGCGGACATGCTGTTTATATTGACGCCAAGGCCATGCTTCCACACGTCCCGCCATTGCGATATCCCGGCCAGGCATTGGTGGCCGAGCTCTATCTGGAAGCCGGAATCCGGAGCGTTGAGATTGGCTCCGTCATGTTTGCTCGCAAGGATCCTGCCACAGGTGAGGAAGTCCCCGCTCCAATGGAACTGGTTAGACTTGCCATTCCGCGCCGGGTTTACACGCAGAGTCACATTGATTACGTGGTGGAAGCGGCTCAGCGGGTGTACAAGCGTCGGGAGGCGATCCGTGGCATGAAGATCGTCTATGAGGCCCCTTTCCTTCGACATTTTACCGCCCGATTCGAGCGAGTGCAGTAGAGCTAACGTGTACTTGCTATATCAATACAACTTTTTATCCTGTTTACCATGATTCGACGGGTAATCGCTCGTCTTGAAATCCAGCCCAATGAAACTTACGATAGGGACACGAAGACCATCGAGAGTCACGTATCATTATCCTATTCGTGAATTGCGTCCAGGGTTCACTGATCAACCTTATCACAAGTAATCATTAGCGAAGTCTCAATATAATTGCACACACCGATTCCCAGCAAAAATCGCAATTTTTTCATACCCCCCTGTAGTGGTTCCAACTACTTAGAAAACTGCCGTCAAATACAGGATGTACCCCATTGGCATCTTCGCCGTCTCCCCGTAGCCTTTAGTATCGGCAAGAGGGAGTGATTCAAGGATGGAAGAGAAAATGAGAATTCTGATCACAGGGGGGACGGGATTCGTAGGGAGCGGCCTTACCCAAGCCTTTACCCGGGAAGGTCATCACGTGACCGTCCTGACCCGGGGGGGTACCGGAGAGAAACGATCTCTGCCCATGGGCGCCTCATACCTGCAAGGAGATCCAAAACAGGAGGGTAAATGGCAGGATGCCGTGCCGGGTCATGAAGTGGTCGTCAACCTGGCAGGATCCTCCATTTTCAGGAGGTGGACCGATGATGCCAAAAAATCCATTCGGGAAAGCCGCATTTCAACCACAAGGAACCTTGTTCAGGCCCTTTCCGGCTCCAAAGGAAAGACCAAGGTCCTTTTCAACACCTCGGCTGTCGGTTACTACGGGGCCGGAAACGAGGAGGAACTGACTGAAGAGAGTTCCCCCGGAGATGACTTTCTTGCAGGTCTCGCCCGGGAATGGGAGTCGGTAGCAAGCGAGGCCGGCGCCTTCGGCGAGCGGGTGGTGTTGACCCGTTTCGGCATCGTGCTCGGAAAGGATGGGGGGGCACTAAAACAGATGGTTCCCTGGTTCAGGCGGGGACTTGGCAGCCCCTTGGGAAGCGGGAAGCAATGGTTCTCCTGGATCCACGAAGAGGACCTTGCAGGCATCTATCTCTTCCTCTTCGGAAAAGAAGACGTTTCAGGACCTGTCAACTGCACGTCGCCCAATCCCGTTCGCAATAAGGAGTTGACAGCGGCCCTTGGAAAGGCGCTCGGAAGGCCTATCTTTCTACCGGCTGTTCCTGCCTCGGTGCTCAAGTTTGTGCTGGGGGAATTCGGATCCGTTTTACTCACAGGACAAAAAGTGGTGCCGAAAAAACTCCAGGAGCTCGGGTTTCAATTCCTCCACCCGGATGTGGAAGAGGCTTTGCGGGACCTCACCTCTTGATGTTCGGAATCAGTCCCTCGACCAGGGATGGGTGGAGACGGATTACCCTTCTCTTTACAATGCGGTGAGATCTCCATAGCTGGTGTTAAACCTCCCACCGCCGATATTTGTTCCCCTGAAAGGGACGTCAACAGCGTCCACGTCCCATAACTACCAGCGAGAACCATTTCGAGGAATCGGTATAGCTGTCATAAATAATCAGGCCCGATCGCCGGGCCAGTGCTTCGATCCTCGCGGGGCTGAATTTATGGGAATCCTCGGTATGGATGGTATCGGCCTTTTTGAAGGCCACTTGAAGGTCCACCGATTTCAGGGTCACCATGCAGTCCCTGTTGGCCTTAAGATGCATCTCAATTCGACTCTCGCCGGCATTAAAGAAAGCGAGATGATCGAACAATCGCGGCTCAAAGTTCCCGTTCAGTTTATGGTTGATCACGTTCAGAATATTTCGATTGAATTCCGCCGTGATTCCGGCGGCGTCATTGTAAGCCGCATGAAGGATACGGGGTGATTTGAGCATGTCAAACCCAATCAAAAGCCTGTCGTTACCGTTCATATTTTCGGCTATGTTTTTCAGAAACAAAAAGCTTTGGTCCACGCTGAAATTGCCGATGGTGCTTCCAAGAAAGCACAACACCTTCGATCTTTCCGCAGGAACGAGGTCCATCTGGCTGGTAAAATCGGCAATAAGTTCGTGAACGCGCAGTTCGGGGTATTTGGTGCGCAGATTAAGCGACGACTCTCTGACCGCCGTCTCGCAGATGTCCATCGGGATATAGCGCATACCCGCGCGGGTGTTTTTGTCGGCGGCCCCCAAAAGAATAAGGATCTTCTTTTCCGATCCGCAGCCGAGCTCCACGAGATCTTTGTTTGCCACTGTCTTAATGAATTCGGGCGCTATCCTTTCCAGAATGGAAGCTTCCGTGCGGGTCAGATAGTATTCCGGCTGTCGGCATATTTTTTGGAATAGCCTCGATCCCCTGGCGTCATAGAAGTACTTGGAAGGAATCCGTTTTTGCAGGGCGGTCAGCCCTTCCTTTATTTCTCTGCCAGCACCTTTGGGAGAAACGTTATTGGGCGGATGGTACCTTCTAGAGGCAAGAACGGAATCTTTCATGGCATGAATCCTCTCCCTTTCACCTTAATGCAGGCCGACGGCTTAATCGAAGGGTTTTCCCAAAGCCGACCCACGTGGAGCCAGTGCGACCGCCCCTTTACCGGCAAGACACAAACCGGATGACTTCCTTGGTTTCCCGCAGTATTGCACCTATGGCTTTGATTGTGCGATCGATCTCGGCCTCAGTCGTATCCATTCCCAAAGAAATCCTCACGGAACAGTGCGCTTCGTCTGCGCTGAGACCCATGGCCATCAAAGCAGAGGAGGGGTCCGGATGACCGGATTGACAGGCCGAGCCGGAGGAAACAGCTATACCCCTGTGATTAAGGGCCAAGACCAGTGACTCGCCCCGGATTCCCGGCAAGAGCATATTCAGCGTGTTCGGCAGTCGATTTTGCATCCCACCGTTAATCCTGGCCCCGGGAATTAAGTCCCCCAGGCTGCTTTGCAGCCTGTCACGCAACTCACGCACCCGAGCTAACCGAGGCAGCCTGCTCGCAGCAAGCTGCGACGCACGGCCCAGCCCCACAATCCCCATCAAGTTTTCCGTTCCGGCCCGCAGTCCATTTTCCTGGTGGCCGCCGTTGATGAGTGGAGACAACTCGATTCCTTTGCGCACATAAAGGGCGCCGATTCCCTTGGGCCCATAGAACTTATGTGCAGATAGGCTCAAGAGATCGACTCCAAGACTTTCCACATCCACAGGTATCTTACCGACGCCCTGGACCGCATCGGTATGAAAAGGGATTCCTCGATCCCTTGCAATGGCCGCAAGTTCGCGCACCGGCTGGATGCTGCCGGTTTCATTGTTGGCGAGCATAATGCTCACCAGACAGGTCCGGTCTGTTATGGCTCTTTTGAGTGCATCGGGGTCGACGAGTCCCTCCTTATCTACATGCAGATAAGTGATCTGGAAATTCGATCTTTCAAGCCGGCGGCAGGTGTTGAGCACGGAAGGGTGTTCGATTGCACTGGTGATGACGTGGTTCCGCTCATGGCCGTGCATAAGACTAATGCCCTTGACGGCCAGGTTATTCGATTCGGAGCCGCCGCTCGTAAAAATGATTCGCCGGGCCGTGGTGTTGATGAGCAAAGCCAGGCTCCGGCGGGCGTTTTCGACAAGGGCACGGGATTTTTTTCCGGCATCATAAATCCCGGAAGGATTGCCGTAGCAATTCATACATTCGATCATGGCCTCTTGCACTTCCACGGCCATGGGCGTGGTTGCATTATGGTCCAGATAGATGGGCTTCAGGACTGGGCCGGGTAAAGGGGTGTCATGCAGTGCATATTCTCCCTTTCCACCCACGGATCCCTTCTTTCCTGAAGATTCCTTGACCACTTCGCACAGCAGGGCCTTGTACACAGGGAAACCCGAGATAGGATCAAAGCGATTCAGGTCGGTGAGATCATTGATGCAGGCATCCTGCCAGTGCTTAGAGCCCAAGGCTCCACCGCCCATGGCGCTGGCCTCGACGGCGCCTCCCACGATGCGATCAGTCACCTGTGCATACAGGGTTACCCGCCCCCGGCGGGTTTTTAGTTGAACGCGATCGCCGTCCTCGATCCCTCTTTCTCTCGCGTCTAAAGTGTTTATCATGACCGTGGGCAACGGTTTTTCCGCGGCCAGTGCGGGAACGGTCTGATGCAAGGCATGAAGGTCCACATTTGAACGAGCTCCCGAGTTGAAAACCAGGGGAAATTCCCTGGCCTGGTCCGGCTGAGAGAGGGGGCTTTCAGCGGGCTCGGAGTATACGGGCAAGGCATCGTAACCGTATTCCGCCAACAGGGAAGAGGCGATTTCGAATTTTCCAGAGGGGGTTTCGAAGCCGGTCTTTCCATCTTCACGAAGGAGCCCCTTTTCCCACTTTTTATATTCCATCATCACCGTAGGAATTTGGACGGCTCCCCCGACGTCGCGAACCTTCTGGGGAGTAAACCCTGAGCCCTTCAGCGCTCGCTCCAGCAGTTCTGCTTCACTCTGGGGATAAAGATGGCCATAACCCAGACGCCGGGCGAGCTCCGAAAGGATAAAAAAATCGCTTCGGGCCTCCCCAACCGGCTCGATCACCCGTTCCCGGATCCGAAAAATGGGTCCGTACCGCATGTAGGATTCGATTTCATAGTATGTCGCAGCAGGCAGAACGATATCGGCGTAGGCTGCATCAGCACTTAATTGCCGATCGATGCATACCAGGAAATCTAGGGATCCCAAGGTTTTTCTCCAGATGTTCGACTGGGGCCACGAGGCAATGATCGAAGCGCCAAGGCTGATCAGCAGGCGGATACGATAAGGCTCCTTTTTCAGCACAGCCTGGGGAAGGATTCCAGCATGAAATTCACCACGGTAGCGAGTGTAGATCGGGAAGTTGTTGTATCCTGCCGCTTTTTGGACATCCGGGTTGGGGATGAGCCCTTCGCGGTTCACTGGAAATTGATTCCGGCGCATGGAGAAACAGTGTCCGCCTGGAACATCGAGTTGTCCGGCCAGAGCCCACAATACCATGGTCGCTCGGATGGCTTGGACGGCTCCGTCGCTGTATTCCAGGCCGCTGTACATGACAGGAGCCGCACCGTTGGCGGATGCAATGCTCCGGGCAAGAAAGCGGATTGTCTCGGCGGGAATGCCGGTGATTGATTCCACGATCTCGGGCCGGAAATGCTGTACGTAGGTGCGAAAATTATCAAATCCCACGGTCCATTTGCTCACGAAATCCTCATCGTAGAGTTCTTCCTTGATGAGCACGCTGCACAGGCCCAGGGCCAGGGCTCCATCGGTCCCCGGACGGATGGGTATCCAGCGCGCATTCGAATAATCCGCCAGAAGGGTCCTGCGCGGATCGATGACCACGATCTGCGCGCCCCGTCTCCAGGCTTCCGTAATTCGATTAAAGTCGTAGCGCGGGCAATGCGCGGCAGGATTCTTCCCCCAGATCACAATAAGATCGGCGTTGTCGATATCGGCGAACATGTTCACGGCCATGCCGCCCATGGTTACGTGGGGCGCTATCATGGCAAAGGAGACGTAGCACAGCGCACCGACGCCCAGGGTATTGGGTGAGCCAAAAGGAAACAGCACGCTCGCTGCCGAAGAAACGGCCACTCCTTCGGGTTGGTACATGTCGCAAAAAGCCAGTTCAAAACTCCCGCTTCCCGTGTAAATGGCCGTGGCTTCCGGTCCTGACTCCGCTTTGACCGCGAGAAGCCTGTCCACAATGATGTCATAAGCCTCATCCCAGGTGATGCGCTCGAATTCAAATGTGCCCTTGGGGCCGTTGCGCTTCATCGGATGGAGAAGCCTGTCCCTGGAATACACAATATCATGCGAACGCTCGCCCACTTTACAAATCGATCCTAAGGGAGATGTCTCATCCGCTCGAACGTTTTTCATCCGCCCGTCCTCACCGTAAGAGACAATAACCCAGCAACCCGCGGAACATATGCCGCAAATCGCGCGCTTTTCATGCCTTTCTAAACCCATTCCCCCTCCTTTCTCAGGCCGGCCTGTGCCTGCAAAGAAATACTTTTTCCAAAGCGGACCTGTTCCGAGCCCATGGCTTTCGAAGCCGAAGTAGGGATTCGCACCTCTATCCGGTCAGATAGGGCTTATCTCTAGGCCAGGCGTTCAGCTCCTGGCGGAGCAATGCCACTTCTCCCGCGTGGTATGCATTGTGATCCGCCACCACCAACAACTCGCGAAAGATCGTGTAGTCCGGCGCATGGGGAATGGGGCCGAACAGATCTGTCGAACCGTCTGCGGCCATTTCTTGTAGGGCCGCCAAATCGCTTCTGAATTGCTCTATCGAATGATTCCACATACCTTCATCCGCTTTCTTGTCGGGCCTCGGGCGATACCCCTTGGGGTACTCCGGGGAAATGTGCTTGGGATTTCTGATAAACTCGAGAATGTCCCACTGGGCAATCCTCATATGCTCGATGAAATGCCATGCGCAATAGGGCGTCGATCCTGTTTTAGCGTTGATCAGTGCAAGGGGAAAATCCGCGACCACATCCTCGAAGCTCATGTGGGCGTTCTCGCTTCGGAGAAGTGCGAGGAGTTCCTTGCGGATTAAATCTATCGGCTGTGCCATGATTTCACCTCCTTGGGTATATAGGTTCACCCCCCTTTGTTCCGGAAACACCGTTGGCTCATTTGCAGCCTCGACCGTGTGCGACTGTCCACGAAGTAACAATACTTGCACTCGAAATCTTGACCTTGAAAAATAGACAGGTAAATAGGGGACATCCGGTATTGTGCTTCCCAAAAAACTGTATTCATAAAATTCTTAAAGGAACGGCTTCCCCCTATAGTATCGGAATGAAGAAGACTTCACAAAATCATGTACCAAATACGTTCGTATCCATGGAAAAATACATGATGCAGCCTATTTCCTTTCCCTGTGACTTAGCACACATTGGTGAATCATAATAGAAAGGAGTGATCCATGACTGCCTATCTCGAAATCACGCTCAAGGTTCAAGAAAAAAACCGTCCCGCTGCTGCGGAGGTCTACACCACGTATCGGGAGCCTTTCCTCAAGCAAGTTAAGGGCGCCAAGACAAAGGCCTTGCTCGTCAGGGATGATGATGTGCAGGTGCTTCACGGCTTCGATAACGTGGACAACGCTCAAGCATATTTGAAAAGTCACCTTTTCAAGGAGGATGTGGCAACCAAGCTAAAGCCGCTTCTGGAAACCGACCCCGAGGTCAGAGTATACGCTGTTGCTGAGTAAGTGATAAGACAAGCAGTAAGGCTCAATACCCTGACACAACCAGGCAGGGGCCACAACGTTGTGGGCAATGCCCCGGGGGAGAATAATTCGAGGAAATGCTGTGGAAAGCAAAGAGCGGAAAGGAGATTAGAAAAGTGACAAAACTACTTAGCGTTTTTTTAGCACTCACCCTATTTTCTTGTCTGGGAGCAGGATTTTCAAACTCCCTCGTGCTTGCTGATGACGCCATGGAGGCCAGGCAACTGGTCGACAAAGCGAAGTTCACGTTCCAGAATTTCGTGGCCGACCCTAACATGGGGGCTTTCTTAAACCTCACCAGACGAGCAAGGGGTGTGCTCATCGCCCCTCAGGTACTCAAAGGAGCCTGTATCGTTGGCGCATCAGGGGGAAGCGGGGTGCTACTGGCACGAAGAAGCCTGACAGGACCCTGGAGCGAACCGGCTTTCTATACACTCGGTGAGGTAAGTTATGGACTTCAGATCGGCGGTCAGGCTTCGGAAGTTATCCTTCTGGCCATGACGGAAAGGGGGGTGACGGCCTTCCTGGGCAACAGTTTCAAACTGGGAGCCAACGTTGGGGTTGCGGCAGGGCCTATGGGGGCCGGTGCCTCGGCCGCATCAGCCAATCTCAGCGCGGATATTCTGAGCTTTTCGCGCTCAAAAGGGCTTTATGTAGGCATATCCCTTGACGGGGCGGTTGTAATGGTTCGCGGGAATTGGGATGCCGCCTATTACGGCAAGGAGGTGAATCCAGAGGATATTCTTATTCTCAGGAATGTGACAAACCCACAGTCAGCAGGACTAATCGAAGCGGTGGCCAAGGTGGCCGGACCATAAAACCTTTTCTTACATCTCGGCGGGATTCCCAGTTCTTGCCGATCCCCTTACTTGATGAGCCGCCGGTGCATCTTGACGATAGCGAGGGGAAGGAATAGAAGAGTGAACACAAAAAGGTATACCAAATTCCATACAAGATCGAGGCTCAAGAGGCCGAAACTCAGAAACCGCGTAACCCGGACCACATGGGTCAGAGGGAAAAAGTACGCAAATTTTTGAGCCCATCCCGGCAAGTTCTCCAGCGGGAAAAAGGTTCCGCTAAAGAGAAACATGGGAGTCACGAAGAGAAACACAGGCAAGTTGAACATTTCAATGCTGGGGATCATGCTGGTGAAGAACAGGCCTATGGCGCCGAATCCGAGACCGGCCAAAAATGCAAGGGGCAGAATCAACAACCCTTCGGGATAGGCGATGAGCCCGAAAACGCTGATCACGCCCATCATAATCGCAGTTGCCACCAAAGATTTGATGGCCGCCCAAACGATCTCGCCGGTCATGATTTCTTCCAGGGAAAGAGGAGTGGCCAGCATCGCATCATAGGTCTTCTGATAGTACATGCGCACGAAAGAGGTATAGGTGTTTTCAAAAAAGGCGTTGTACATGATGCTGATTGAAAGCAGTGCCGGTGCGATGAAGCGGATATAGGAAACCTTGGAGCCCTGGAACTGAACGTTTCCTATCAAAACGCTTAAGCCGATCCCGAAAGCTGCCAGATAAAAAAGCGGCTCAAGAAGCGGCGGGAGAAAGACGATCTTCCAGATCCTGCGATAGACCACGGCGTTTCGCTGCAAGACTTTTCCGAAGCGCCGCGATATCCTGTTCGTCTGGAGGGTCATTCTCTGAGTCCTCTTCCCGTTAACTTGAGGAATACGTCTTCCAAAGTGGCCGTACGCAGGAAACAGCCGCCCTGGCAATGTTCTTTGCTGATTGTCTGAAAAAGGGAATCGTTCTCCTGACCGTAAACAATAAGACGCTGGCCCAAATCTTCGTATTCCACTCCCTTGGAGCGCAAGAATTGACGTATTTCGTCCTCCGGAGGGGCTACTTCGAGCACATGTTCTCCTGTGAATTGGCTGATAAGGTCCCTTGGCTTTCCCTCAACCAGAATGGAACCCCTGTCCATAATAATGAGCCGGTCGCAAAGGTGAGAGGCCTCCTCCATGTTATGGGTGGTCAATAGGATGGAAAGGCCTCTGTCTTTCAACTCTTCCAGTTTTTCCCAGATCTGGTGCCTTGACTGAGGGTCAAGCCCTGTGGTGGGTTCGTCCAGAATAAGAAGTTGCGGTTCATTGATCAAGGCCCGCGATATCCTGTTCGTCTGGAGGGTCATTCTCTGAGTCCTCTTCCCGTTAACTTGAGGAATACGTCTTCCAAAGTGG
>JARRRH010000040.1:0-10756 GCA_037380925.1 Deltaproteobacteria bacterium
TGAACTGAAGGAAGCCGTCGCTTTCTCTTCTCCGGGGTCGCGGGAGATCAACGACAATTTCTTCCCGGATGCGTCCGGGGTTCTTGTCCATGAGGAGAATCCTGTCTGCCAGAACCACCGCTTCGTTCACGTCATGGGTCACAAAAAGGATGGTATGCGAAAGCTCTTGCCACAAAGTGAGAAGAAGGTTCTGCATCTCTTCACGGGTCTGGGCGTCAAGAGAGGCAAAGGGTTCGTCCATGAGCAGCACTTCCGGCTGCAAAATAAGCACCCTGGCCAAAGCCACCCTCTGTTTCATGCCCCCTGAGATTTCCCGAGGGAGGTAGCTCCTGAACTCACTGAGCCCGACCAAATTGAGAAAACGCTCCACCTCCGCATTTTTAGCCCTTTTTTCCCGACCCACGAGCCCGAAGCCGATGTTTTCTTCCACGGTCAACCAGGGAAATAGAGTATCTTCTTGGAAAACCACGCACCGATCCGGTCCCGGGTGTGAGACAGGCTGGCCCTTGAGAAGCACTTTTCCCGAAGTGGGCGGCAAGAAGCCGGCCAGCACTTTGAGGAGGGTTGATTTGCCACACCCGCTGCGTCCCAAGATGCAGATCAGCTCACCGCTCTGGGCAGTGAAGCTGATTCCATCCAGCACAGTGAGAAAGGACTCGTTCACGGGAAAGACTTTCCTCAGATGGGCAATCTCCAGTATCCTGTGCCGGTGTTCCTTTCGGCCCCCAAGCACAGCTCTTAGCGGCGATTTCACGTCATCCTCCTGGCGCTCTTGAAGAAACATCTCATACCGGCCTGAAGCAGCATGTCGCTTGTCCTGCCGATAACCGCGATGATGATGACCCCCACCACGATCATATCGATGCGGCCCAACATGCGAGCATCCATAACCACCGCGCCGAGACCGTTCGGAACTCCTGTCAGTTCCCCTAGCACAAGGTACGCCCACGAGATCCCCAGGCCAAGGCGCAGACCTGTCAAGATATGGGGCATTGCTCCTGGAAGAAGGATGGCGAAAGTTCCTCTGAGCCTCCTTATGCCCATCATGGCACCGGCTTGAAGGATAAGAGGATTTACCTGCCTGGCCCCTGCCGCAGCGTTGAGATAGATGGGAAAGAACGCTGCAAGGGCAACCAGGAATACCGTGGTTTTTATGCCGATGCCGAACCAGACCATGGCTAAGGGGAGCCAGGTAATTCCCGGCACAGCCCTGAGTGCGTTTACCGTCGTGCTCATAAGCTTTTGAATCGCCGCCAGTCGCCCTGAAAGAATACCCAAAGGCAGGCCTAAAACCACGGCCGCCGCGAAGCCAATCCCCACCCTGACCAGGCTGGCTCCTGCATCGTCCAGAAAGCGGCCTGCGTAAGCACCTTCACCAGGATGACCAAAAATGTACCCGTAAACGGCTCGGCCGATTTCAAGAGGGTGGGGCAGCAGGTAGGTGGGCACCTGCCCTGTGCTGCTCACCACCAACCAGAACAGCACAAAGGCTGACGGAATCAGCCAGGGCAACAGGCGGTTCCTTCCCGCAAGTTTGCTACTGGTCTTGCCTATGGTTTTCACCGTTCACCTCCCTTGTTTAATTCTCCTCACAAAGGACAGATCAAAAAGCCGGTCGTAATCGGGTTGCTTTTTAATGACCCCAAGAGCCTGCATTCGTTCCCCAAGGGCTTGGGCTTTTCTCGTAAAGGACTCATCCATATCCCACGAGAGCTCCATATTGGGTTCCGCTTTGTTCAGCACCCGCAAAGGCGTTCCAAAGGCGGATGCGCTCTTGAGCCACTCATGGACATTTGCCTGGAGATATTCCGTGGCTTTTGCATGGGTCGAAACCAGCTGGTGCACAAGTGCCGGTTTTTCTTCTATGGTTTTTCGCTCCACGAGCATGCCTGCATTGATGGTGCCTATCCCCTCCCCGTAGTAAGGGTAAGAGAGAATCACGCCGTAACCCTGATCCACAGCAAGGGTTGGAAAGGGCTCTCCAGAGAGAAAGGCGTCGATACCGCCTCTGGCCAAAGCCATGGCCATGTCAAAAAAATCCACCCGCGTGAGCTGCACGTCTTTGTCCGGTGCGAGTCCGTGCCGGGTGAGGGTTTCTCTTAGGAGAATTTCATGCATGGTGCCGGGCACATAGCCGATTTTCTTTCCCTCCAGGTCTTCAACCCTTTTGACGGTTCCTCCCTTTCTGACAACCAGCGCGGAGCACTTGTTGCAGAGGGAAGCGACCAGCACCACCGGCTCTCCTTTAGAGGCGGAGTAGATGGCGTGGGCAAGGGTGGTTCCGCACATATCCAAGCTCCCGGCCAGCAAGGCCACCTTTTGATCCGCCGGGTTGGTGAAGGGAAAAACCGAGACGTTCAGTCCCTCGGGTACGAACTTCTCATAGTAAAAGGGTTGAATCGTCTGCGCTGTTTTCCAGGTGCCCACCCGCACCTCCCGGGCCTGCAGGGGGCCGACGGCCGGCAAGAAAAGCAGAACCAGGGTGGTCGCGAGAAGTCTCATGTTCCACAAAGGCATGTCTCTAATCTCCTATGTCACCATGCTTATAGCATTTCGGCTTTTCTCCTGGTCAAGGACTCCCGGGGATTGAAACAGTTCGACGGCAGGTCCGGGCTCCAGTCCATCTCCTGAAGCATTTGCCGGCAGGCCGCGATGCTCTTGCCCCTCCCTTCTCCGGTGTCCGCCTTTCCATCCCGGGGGCTGGAGCCGACCTCGGGAAAGAACAGGTTCGCCCCGGCCATGAGAGAGGCGGAATGGGGTTCATGGGTGCAGTGGGCCTTGGGCACGGCCCCCATGACAAGGCGGCTTACAGCGACCATCCTGGCCATTTCCCGTTCCGTGATCATCCCGTCTCGGGTCATGGGCGAGCCTGGAAAGTTGATGCGCCGCATGACACCGCTGTATGTGGCCCCGTATTTCCTTGCCAAAACCATGCGGTCTGCTATTTCTTCCGGGCTGTGCTCGGGGCCCACAGGCTCAACGCAGTTCATCCAGCGAAGCCCAACGTCCCGGAAAACCTGGATCGTTTTCATCCTCTTTTCCACCTTAAAGGGCGTATCCCTGCCCTCACCCAGCCGGACGGCATGGTACGCTCCCACGAAGCCCGCATCGAGCAGGCGCTCCCCTTCCCGGTGATCGATGTCCCGGGTGTTTGCGACCAACGGCGTGGACACGGCTTGTTTCAGAAGTCCGCCGATCTCCAGCAGTCTCTCGAAGGCAAAGGTACCTGTTGTCATGAGGTTCAAGGCATCGGCACCCTGTTCCTCTGCGCTCTTTGCCCAATAGAGGATTGCCGCCTCCGAGAACTCGATTTTCTCTTTGAAAATGCCCGCCTTTGATGTGAGAGAACAAAACAAACAGTTGAAGGGACAAGGCCCCGCATTGAGACCAATGTGAAAATGGTTTTCTCCTTTCCCCCTGAAGTGTCTGCGTGACAGGCGGTCTGCCGACGCCATCACGGCGTAGACCTCCTTGGAATGAAGGTCTAGGTGCAGCAACGTCACGGCATCTTCAAGGCCGATCCCTGCGCCCTCAGAGCCCTTGTCCAATATCTCTTTGATTCCGGGTGAGATCCGCCAACCCATGTTCCGGTTCGCCTCCTTGTCTTGACCCTAAGGGGAAAAAGACCCGTGACACCTTTCTACCCGCATGCTCTTCCCTTGAGATGAAAAAAGAACTTTAGACCCTTCTTTACCTTGTCTGAGAATATTTTCGGAGATAAGTACTTTCCCGCTACCCGCTTGTTGATCTCCCCCAGGGTGGGATAGGGGTGCACGGCCGCAGCAAGGGTTGAAAGCTTGACCTTGCCGTTAAGGACGGCGACCCATTCGCTGATGAGCTCTCCGGCATGGGGTCCCAGAATCTGAACTCCCAGAGGTTTTTCCGTCTTGTCCAGAAGCATCTTGACCACGCCCACTTCCTCTCCTTCCGCAAGGCTTCGGTCGTTGTCCCTGAACTCCTCCCTGTACACAGTGTATTCGATACCCGCTTCTTTGGCCCGCTTTTCATTCATGCCGATACTGGCGAGCTCCGGGTCCGTGTAGGTACACCAGGGGAAAAAGGTGTAGTTCGCTTTTCTAGGCAGATGAAAGAGGGCATTGCTCACCACGATACCCCCCTCGTATCCTGCTGCATGGGTGAACTGGTAGGCGCCGGTCACGTCGCCGGCCCCATAGATGTGCTTCTTTGTAGTTCGCATTCGCTCATCCACCTTGATTCCTTTGCGATCGAACGCCACGTCAATACTTTTGAGGCCGAGCCCTTCAATGTTCGGGCTTCTACCCAAGGCAACCAGGATTTTTTCCGCTGTGAGGCGGGTAGTTTGGCCGCCCTCGTCCTGGATGGCCACTTCGCGAGCATGTCCGAGATCTTTGGTGCTCACAATGGAGGCATTCACATAAAAGGTGACGCCTTCCGCACGCAAAACCTCCATCACCGCATCAGCCATGTCCTTGTCTTCCTTGCTGAGAATCTGACCGCTTCTTTGTACGACAGAGACCTTGGTCCCGAGGCGGCAGAAGGCCTGGGCCATTTCCGTTGCAATGGGGCCTGCACCAAGCATGATCATGGACTCCGGGAGCCGATCGAGAGCGAAAATCTCCTTGTTGGTGATATAGGGGGTCTTATCCAGACCATTGAGCGGCGGTACGGCTGGAGAGGAACCGGAAGCGATCACCCAGTTCTTGGCCGAATAGCTCTTGCCGTTCAGGTGAAGGACGTGGTCATCCTTGAATACGGGGCTGCCGAATTCGACATGGACGCCGAGGCTGCAGAACCTTTCCTGTGAATCATGCTTTTGAATCGTACTGATCACCGACCGGATTCTGTTTCGAATTTCCCCGTAGTCCACCGGCGGCACATTGACCTTGGGGAGCCCGTAGGCGCCGGCCTGTTTCACGGCGTGGTAGACGTGGGCCGTCCGAAGAAGTGTTTTGCTGGGAACACAGCCGCAATGGAGACAATCCCCGCCGAGGGCCGCCTCTTTTTCGATGAGGAGCGTTCCGGCACCCAGTTGAGCGGCTCCGGATGCCACTGTGAGCCCTGCTGCTCCGCCTCCAATGATTCCGATGTCATAGTCATAACCGGACATGCTGTGCTCCCCTTACTTTTACTCCTCCCATCCAATGCAGTCCGCCGGACACATGCTGATCACCTCCTGAATCTTCTCCTCTGGATACTCGGAGAGGTCCACCACTTCGATACAGCACGTGTGGCTGTTTCGCTGGAAGACCTCGGGGCAGAGATTGAGACACGTTTCGCAGTCTCTGCACTGAAACCGATCAATAGCCGGAGTCCTTTTCACTCCATCTTTTCCTCTTCCATTTGTCGTAGGCATCAAGGGTAAAACCCCTGCCGAACTCGCACGGCCCATGCCCACGACCCTCACCCCGGCAAACACGGCAACGGATCTCGCTGCACCCTTGACAGAAAACGCAATCCGAGCATTGGTGCTTGCTCTCTTTCCTTTTCTCCAAAGGACCTACTCCTTTACTTCGGCAGTGCTTGGGCAATCGCCTTTCCCAACTCGTGGCAGGCCTCTATGCCCTTTCCGTCAGGGACATACTGGATTTTGAGGCCCGGATCGAGCACGTTGAACTTCATGTCTTCCAGCTCTTTGTTGATGAGCTTCACGGCCTCCCCGCTCCAGCCGTAGGAACCGAAAGCGGCTCCCACCTTGTTGATGGGCTTGAGACCTTTCATGTAGGTGAGAAAATCGCTGACTGTGGGGAAGAGACCGTTGTTCAAGGTGGGAGATCCCACGATCACCGCCCCCGCATCCAGCACCTCGGTCATGACATCGCTTCTGTGGCAGCTCCTCAGATGCATCGGCCTGGCGTCCACCCCTTGCTGCCCGAGGGCGGCCACGATCTCCTCGGCCATCTTCTCTGTGCTGTGCCACATGGTGTCGTAGACGACGACGGCCTTTCTTCCCGGCGTTTGCTCGCTCCACGCCACATAGGCGGTGATGATCTTCATCGGATCGCGGCGCCATACAACGCCGTGGTCCGGGCAGATCATGTCTAGAGCCAGCCCCATGCCTTTCACCTTGTCCACCAGCTTGAGGACAAGGGGGGAATAGAGAAGCAGGATGTTGGCGAAGTACTTCTTCGCATGGGGCATGATGGCCTCACCTATCTCGTCGTCAAACCTTTCCAGGCCGGCATAATGTTGCCCGAAGGCATCGCTCGAAAAAAGGACCTTATCTTCCTTGGCGTAGGTGAACATACTGTCCGGCCAATGGAGCATCCTTGTTTCCATGAAGGTGAGCGTTTTCTTTCCTATGCTCAGCTCGCCCCCATCCTCCACAGGCTGGTAGTTCCACTTCTGAGGGAAGTGCTTGGAGAGATTCTTATGCCCCATCTTGGAGCAGTAAAGCGGTTTGTCTTCCCCCACACGGTGCATGATGCTCGCCAGTCCGCCGGAATGGTCCATTTCGGTGTGGTTGCTGATCACGTAGTCGATCTTCCGGGGATCAACGATGTGACGGATGTTTTCGATGAGCACGTCTGCAAAATCCTTCTTCACGGTATCAATCAAAGTGATCTTTTCATCCATGACCAGATAGGCATTGTAAGTTGTACCCTCATAGGTGGAATACCCATGAAAATCCCTTATGTTCCAGTCGATCACCCCGACCCAGAAAATATCCTTTGCAATCTCTATGGGCTTCATAACATCCTCCGATCTCTGTTGTTCTTCCCAGATTTGTGACATTTTGGTCATGGTCCAAATGTGCCAGCACACCGCATGAATTCATCACCGAGGCGCGAGGCATAAGGCTCACGGCAAATCGAACACCCAACTCCAACTTCCTTGGGCCTTACGCCTAAAGCCTTAGGCCGTCCCACAATATCGAAGCCTGCCTACACTGTTTCAGCCAGGGGCATGGACACCGTAAAGGCTGTACCTTTTCCCTCCTCACTTTCTACGGTGAGGGCGCGACCGGCATGGTCCTCGATAATGCTCTTGGAGATGCTTAAACCAAGGCCCGTACCGTGTTTTTTGGTCGTGTAAAAGGGAGAGAAGATTTTTTCTCTTTCTTTTTCGGCAATCCCGCACCCCTCGTCAACAATCCTGATCTCCACGTGATCTCCCTTCACGTCCGATTCAACTGACAAACGGCCGCCTTTTTCCATGGCCTCCATGCTGTTGTTCACAAGATTGAGAAAAACCTGTTTCAACCTTTCTCTGTCGCCCTTGACGACCGCTCTTCCACCAGAAGTTTTGAAATGGCTGTGTATCTTTTTTGCCCGGCAATTACTTTTTATCAGATCTTGAACCTCCAGGAGAAGGCTGTTGATATCCACGTCTTCCGCTTTTAGAGTCCTCGGTAAGTAGAAGGCCTTCATGTCTTTGAGCAAGGTTTCCAGTCTCACAGTCTCAGCGGCAATGATATTCAGTTTTTTGAGTGCCTTCTCATCCTTTGTCTCCCTGACCAACTGGCGCGCAAACCCGCCGATCAGCATGAGCGGATTTTTGATCTCGTGGCTGATTTCCGCCACAACCCGACCCAAGGCTGCAAGGCGCTCGGATCGGATCATGCGCTCTTGAAGGGATTTCATCTCCGTGAGATCCCGCACGACGGCCGTAAAGTAGAACCTGCCTTCAACCCGGGACAAGGAAAAAGAAACGCTCGCCGGAAAGGTCTCACCGTTTTTGCGGGTGGCCATGATCTCCGTTGCATGGCCGATCCGCCTGGGAACGCCGGTCCGGACAAAACGCTCCACCGCTTTCCGATGGTTCCGGCTGCAGGTCGGGGACATGATCACACTGAGGTCATGACCGATGACTTCTCCCCGCATGTATCCGAAGATTTCTTCAGCAGCCTTGTTAAAGAAGAGCACCCTGTGGTCTTCGTCTATAGTGACGAATGCCTCGTTCGTGTTTTCAACGGCGCTCTCCAAAACGGCGATATGCTGTCTTTCTTTGGAGCATGCTTCCATGAGCGCCCCCGTAAGGCTGAATTAGAAGGGTCAACTGCGGAAAAGGGTTAAGATTCATTTTAAATTAAGCCCCTTTTCGCTGTTTTGCAATGGTCAAGAGATGTGATTTTTCCGCCCCGCCCTTCCCTCGTTCCGTGGGATTGTATTCAAAAAAAGAGGAGAAGGTCCCCCCCTCTCCTCCCACTCAGACGGCTATCACCCGCCCCGTCTAGGCAGCTTCCAGTCTCTGTCGATCCGCCATATCCATGAGCACTCTCTCTCGGGCCTTATCAATGCCGAGAGCTTTCCGTTTCTTGTCGATATGGTCAATCATCATCCGGGCCATCTCATGGGGATCCGGTGTAAATCCCCATTTCCCGAACCCCAGCTCTTCCAGGCCTCCAAAAAGATGCTTGTGGAACCTGGTCTCCTCGATAATGGGAAATGTCACGCCGAACACGGTATAAACCCCGGATGCCACAAAGTAATGCCCGATGGAAATCGCCTTTTCACTCATCCATTCAGGAGCCGCTCCCGCCACGGGCAGGTCGGCGATGCTCTCGCCCAGGCCCCCAACACGCACCATCTCGGCACAGGCAATGAGGATGCGGCTGTTGTCCACACAGGAGCCCAACCCCAGAACCGGCGGCATGCCCACGGTTTCGCATACTTCTCTCAGCCCCGCACCGGCCAGGTGGGCGGCTTCCGGCGTGTAGAGCCCTGCTTTGGCTAGAGCGATCTGGGAGCACCCCGTTTGAACTACCAGCACATCGTTCTTAATCAAATCCTTTACCAGTTCAACGTGTACGTAGTCTTGCTTGACCCTCGCATTGGTACAGCCCACCACACCCGCAACGCCCCGAATCCTTCCATTAATGACGTTGTCATTGAGCGGTGTGTAAGATGCCCTGAACGTTCCGCCCAGCATGTAGTTGATGTACTCATGGGAGAAGCCGTGAATCCCCATGTTCCTGATGTTGGGAATCTCGATAGGCATTTTCCGGTTCTTGAACCTCACGATGGCGTTTTCCACGATGGCATCCGTACACGCTCTTGGGGTGTGCTCGTGGAACTCGATATGCTCCACCCCTTCTATGCGACACCGCGGGTTGGTTGTGAAAAGTTTGGTGCCGTAACATTCGGCTACCTTGCCCAGTGCTTGCTTGATGCACTGCCCGTCCACACCCATGGCATCCACAGCCCCGGTGACCAATATGGCCTCGGTGGACATGAAATTCCCTGCGTGGGGGATCCCGTGCCTGGAGAGCATCTCAGCGCCTGAACAGCACATGCCCACCAGGTTGATGCCGGCTGCACCGGCATCCTTAGCTGCTTGAATCAGGCTGGGGTCGTTCACCGAGTCCAGCATGGATTCGAAAAGATTCGGTTCGTGACCATGAATAATGATGTTCACCTGATCCTCCTTGAGGCATCCCATGTTAACTTCCGCCCTCACCGGTGTAGGCGTACCGTAGAGAATATCCGAAATCTCCGTGGCCACCATGGAACCTCCCCAGCCGTCGGCCAGCGCTGTCCGGCTGCACTGCTTGGTGATGTTGTCGTAGTGCTGGTCTACTCCCATGAGGGCCTATGCCTCAACTCCATGATCTCCCGCATAGCATGTGCGCTCCAGCTCCTTGTAAAGATCGGTGGCTATATCCTTTATTTGGCGACCTTCTGTCTCAATCCCGATCTCCTTGGCTACCTCTTCCAGCTTGATCGGATCCTTAATGGTGTAATCCTTGATCTTGCCGTTTACTACCTCCCGGAACAGATCCAGCATACTCATCCCGTGATCCGTGTGCGCGGCAGCTCCACTGGCCACCATTCGGGCAAAATTCCTGGCCTGAATTGTGTCTACTGTGGCCCCGCAAACACCCACCCTTGCGTAAGGGTCTTTGGGATTCAATCGGCAGGGCCCCATGGAGCAGTGCTTGCAGCAGGCTGAATCGGCTCCTATGGGGCAGGGTTTCATGGCAGCCGCCCGATGAAATGCTGTCTCGACACCGTCCCTTTCAGCCTTTTTGAGCATCTGGGCGGTAGCGTCACAACTCGTTGCATCTTTGATGTTCAGTAAATTCTTATCTGTGTCTTTCTTCTTTTCCATTCATCCCCCTCCTTCATAGCGATTTCTACCTATTTCGAACGAACCTCCACTTATATGGGTCGCTTCCAAAAAGCAATAAGGCCGTCCTTTCCATACGAAAGCTGTATCAGCTCCCAGCCTTGTTCGCCTTTTTCATTCAAAACACCCTTTAGAGTGTCCAACTGGTCTGATGGCAGCTCCTTGAGCTTGCACTCCCCGCTTTCTGAGCAAAAGTAAACCAGCTCGTGAAACGCTTCAGCCGGATGCTTGGTGATCTCGTATTCAAATTGCGCCATATCCATGATCCTCTCTTTTCTCTCTGGCGGCTTGCTGTGACAGGCAGCGTGGAGATTGACCGGAACGCTCTCTACGTAATGTCCGTAACCATAAACCCTTTTCTCTTCAGGTCTTCTGCCGCTTCGCTCGCATCCTTGGCTTTGACCCTCAAAATCAGAAGCCAGTCTCCCTTGTCCGATTTGGGAACGCTCATAACGCTCAAAATGGGAATATCATGGGTGTCGAGAATCTCTACGAGATTCTTGATAAAACCGATGCGTTTTCCTATAGCATGAATGGTGATCCGCATGCTGTCCTGTTCCTCTACCCCTAAAGCTCTCACCACCATTCCGGAAATGTCCGATTCCGTGATAATCCCCACCAAATCTCCCTTCTCCACAACCGGAAAAGCACCAATGCCATGTTCCTGTCCCAGCCAGATCGCTTCTTCAATGGGCAGATCCGGAGAGAT
>JARRRH010000041.1:0-22453 GCA_037380925.1 Deltaproteobacteria bacterium
CCAAGGTTATCAAGCTCTTCGTGGACGATGAGCCTTTTTTATTGCCTGAAGCCAGCCTGCTCGACTTTGAGCGGGTTCTGGACATGAAGGCGGGGACGCTGAATCGAGAGGTTTTATGGGAGATGCGCTCGGGCAAGCGCGTGGCCGTTAAATCCCGCCGGCTGGTGTCTTATGAGCACCGACACCTAGCGGCTATTTCCTATGAAGTGACGGTCTTGAACGCCGAGGCGCCCGTATTTATCTCCTCGGAGATGAACAATGACGAAAGCCGTCGCCTCCGCTCCGGAGATCCCCGGTTGCACCATTTCTTCAAGCGCCGGGTGCTGTTACCTCGCCTCCACGACAGCCGAGACCGCCGGGTAGTACTGGGCCACAAAACTGAAAAGAGCAACCTGAAGCTGGTGTGCGGGATCGATCACCTGATCGAGACGGCGTGTCCGGTTTCCGTGGACAGCGAATGTTCCGAACAGGCAGGGAAGGTCGGATTTTCTTGCCAGGCGAAACCCGGGGTGCCGATCAAGATCACCAAGTTCATGGCGTACCACACTTCGTCAACCTTGGACTTCACCGAGTTGAGGGGTTGTGTCGACCGGAGCTTGGACCGAGCCCTGGCCGACGGTTTCCAAGAGCTCCTGGACGGCCAACGGCGGCACCTGGAGGACTTCTGGCGCCGCAGCGACGTGCGCATCGAAGGGGATACCAACGAACCAGAAAATCGAGCCGGAGAGCTGCAGCAGGCTATGCGCTTCAATCTCTTTCACATTTTCCAGGCAGCGTTGCGGGCCGGAGATATGGGTATTCCGGCCAAGGGCCTCACCGGCCAGGCTTACGACGGCAATTACTTCTGGGACACCGAGGCTTACGTGCTGCCTTTTCTGATCCATACGCACCCTCACCTGGCCAAAAACCTGCTCGACTTCCGGTACCGGATGTTAGACAAAGCGCGGCAGCGCGCCCGGGAGGTCGGTGAAGATGGAGCCCTCTTCCCTTGGAGGACCATTGACGGGGAGGAGGCCTCGTCCTACTATGCCGCAGGCACCGCCCAATACCATATCGACGGGGATATCATGTATGCCCTCCAACAATATGCGGAAGTGGCAGGGGATGAGGATTTCCTCTTTGAGAAGGGCGTGGAGATGCTGGCGGAAACCGCTCGGATGTGGTACGGGCTCGGCTTTTTCTCTGAGCACAGGGGGGGAAATTTTTGTATTCACGGGGTCACCGGACCGGATGAGTATACCACCTTGGTGGACAACAATCTATACACCAACCTTATCGCCAGGAATAATTTGACTTATGCAGTCGCCGCTTTGGAGAAGCTGAAACAGGAAAGAGAGGATCTCTTCCAGGCTCTGGCCGACAAGATCGACCTCAAGCCGGAAGAAATCGACAATTGGCGCCGGGCCGCGGATCGGATCTACCTGCCCTACGACGAGGATTTGAAGATTCATCCTCAAGATGACACCTTTCTGTACAAGAAAGTCTGGGATTTCGAGCATACGCCGGCTGACCGGTATCCCCTCCTGCTCCACTATCACCCTCTGGTGATTTACCGTCAGCAGGTCATCAAGCAGGCCGATGTGGCCCTGGCCATGGTGCGGCTGGGAGATCAGTTTTCCCTGGAGCAGAAGCGGCGCAACTTCGACTACTACGACCCCCTGACTACGGGGGACTCCTCTTTATCGGTTTGCATTCAGAGTATTTTGGCCCTGGAAATCGGTTATCTGGATAAGGCCCTTGAATACGCTCATTACGCCGTGCTCATGGACCTGGGCAACGTGGAAGGTAACGTCAAGGACGGCTGCCACATCGCGTCGCTGGGCGGCAGCTGGATGCTGTGTGTTTACGGACTCGCCGGCATGCGGGAGTATGGCGGCCGGATCTCCTTCAATCCAAAGCTGCCCAAGGGGTTAACAAGGCTGCACTTCCCCCTGACCGTGCAGGGCCGGGTTTTGGAAGTGGAAATTGAAGCGGAAGCCGCTACCTACCGGCTGCGTGAGGGGAAGCCGTTAACCTTCCGGCACTGGGATCAGGAAATCACCCTTTCTGAGGGCGCGTCCAAATCGGTTCAGATAGATTTTCAGGCTCATCTGCCCTGACTCGGGATTGCGGACCTGCGCCGGGCTTGGTTTGTGAGGCGTGCCCAAAATGCGGTTGTCGATGAACACGATAAGACAAAAGGAGCTCAAACATGACAACAGCAATAGCACCAATCACTGAACGACGGGCTTGGAAGGACCTGGAAGCCCACTATCAGCAGGTTCGGGATCTGCATCTCCGCCAACTTTTTGCCGACGATCCCGGCAGGGGGGAGCGGATGACCGTGGAAGCCGCGGGCATTTACCTGGACTACTCTAAGAACCGCATCACCAACGAAACCCTCAAATTGCTCCTGCAACTGGCCGAGGAATCCGGCCTGCGGTCGAAAATTGACGCCATGTTCGGGGGAGAAAAGATCAACCTTACGGAGAACCGGGCCGTCCTGCACATAGCCCTGCGCGCCCCGAAAGACGCAGTTATCGTAGACCGCGAGAACGTCGTGCCCCGGGTCCACGCCGTGCTGGACAAGATGGCTGAGTTCTCAGGCAGGGTTCGGGGTGGCGCCTGGCTGGGCCACACCGGCAGGCCTGTTCGGAACGTCATCAACATCGGCATCGGGGGCTCGGACCTTGGGCCCGTGATGGCCTATGAGGCACTGAAGCATTACAGCGAGCGCGCCATGAGGTTCAGATTCGCCTCCAATGTCGACGGCACCGACTTCGCAGAGGCGGTGCGGGATCTCGATCCGTCGGAAACCCTCTTCATCATTTCTTCCAAAACTTTTACCACCCTGGAGACGATGACCAACGCCCGCACAGCGCGCAAATGGATCCTTGCGGGTCTCGGGGCAGATGAGAGATCGGTGGCCAAGCATTTTGTGGCGGTGTCGACGAATGCCGAAGGGGTGGCCAAATTCGGCATCGATACCGCCAACATGTTCGAGTTCTGGGACTGGGTAGGCGGGCGCTACTCCATGGACTCGGCTATCGGCCTCTCCACCATGCTTGCCGTTGGTCCGGATAACTTTCGCGCCATGTTGGAGGGTTTCCACCAGGTTGACGAGCACTTTCGCACCGCCCCCTTCGAACGCAACCTGCCGGTGCTCATGGGCCTCCTGACAATATGGTACAGCAACTTCTTCGGCGCCCAAACAACGGCGGTCTTGCCCTATGAGCAGTATCTCAAGAGATTCCCGGCCTATCTGCAGCAGTTGACCATGGAGAGCAACGGTAAACATGTCACCTTGGACGGGACTGAGGTGACCTACCAGACCGGCCCCATCTATTGGGGCGAACCGGGAACCAACGGTCAGCATTCCTTCTACCAGTTGATCCATCAAGGCACCAGGATGATTCCGTGCGACTTCATCGCCTTCGTCCAACCGCTCAACCCTTTGGGCCGGCACCACGACATGCTCCTGGCCAATGTCTTTGCCCAGGCTGAAGCGCTGGCTTTCGGCAAGACACCGGCGCAAGTGAAGGCTGACGGCACGCCGGATTGGCTCGTACCCCACCGGGTTTTCCAGGGCAACCGCCCATCCAACACGATCCTCGCCGAGCGCCTCACACCCGCGACGCTGGGCAAACTCGTTGCCATCTATGAGCACAGTGTGTTCACCCAAGGGACTATCTGGAACGCCCAGCGCATCATCCCAGAACTCGAGAGCCAGGAGGAGCCCCGGCTTGGCCATGATAGTTCAACGAACACCCTCATCCGGCGCTACCGGAAGCTTAAGAAAGCGCCCAATGAAAAGGGAGTTTCCTGACATTCCATGTAAACAATTTGATGCTCCGAGCAGTAAATATGAACTTGACCGCTCTTCCGGTTCAATCCCTCTACATCGTGTCCTTTTGTCTTCGGTTCATTATCTCTGTCATCGATCGGTGCATGAATAGCAGGGATCCAGTGCCGCCTGGATCAGCGGCATATCCGCCAGGTCCTGGCCTATGCTCATGGCCCGCACAGCGGGAATATTGACAAAGGTGGGAGTTCTGATCTTGACACGCGCCGGCGTGTCGCTCCCGTCAGAGCCGACGTAGTAGAACACCTCGCCCCTGGGTCCCTCCGCCCGTGCCGCAGCCTCACCGGCGGGAACATAGGGATACCGGGTTGGAATGGCAATGGGTCCGCCAGGCATCTTTTTTAAGGCCTCTTCAATGAGCCGCGCACTCTCCAGAACTTCCAGGGCACGGACAACAATCCTGGATCGCACATCGCCTTCGCTTGCCGTGACAATTCGAAACCCCAGTTCACCGTATACAAGGTAGGGTAGATCCGCGCGCGTATCGGCTGCAATGCCGGAGGCGCGGGCCACCGGGCCGACCACGCCATATTGCAGCGCATCCTTGCGAGTCAGGATGCCCACGCCCTCGGTCCGGGCCCTGATGGTGCGGTCGTGGAGAAAAACCGGAACCACTTCCTTCTCCAGCCCCGCCCGCGTCTCGCGAACCGCACTCAAAAGAGACGAGGGGTCGGAGATGTCACGGTTGGTTCCCCCTATGCGGTTCATGGCATAATTCACGCGGTTTCCGGAAATGGACTCCAGCAAGTCCATGACTCTTTCGCGCAGGGCAAAAACCTCCATGAAAAGAGTCTGAAAGCCGATTTCTTCCGCTGCGATCCCTGCCCAGAGAAGATGAGAGTGCACACGCTCCAGCTCGGCCACAACCAGGCGAATGTGCTGCGCTCTCGGAGGAACTTCTATGCCGGCGATGCATTCTACGGCCATGACATAGGTGAGGGTGTGGACACACGAGCAGATCCCGCACACCCGTTCTACCAGGGCGAGGTTCTGGATATAGTTGCGACGCTGGGCCAGCAGCTCCACGCCGCGGAAGTTGAAGCCGATGTCAATGTCGACAGCCTCGATTTTCTCTCCCTTGCAGCGGAGGGTCGTCTTGTAAGGTTCGTCCAGCGACGGATGATAAGGCCCAAGGGGAATTCTGTATGGCATAGGATCTCCTCTGTGCAGATTTCAACAGCAATTGACCTCGCTGCATCCTTGCCCGTTGTTCATTGGGGTTTTGGATTCGGACATTCATTTGGCATTTGAAATTTGCACCTTTGCTGCGCTTTGTTCTCCGATCACTTCTTTACGAAGAAGCCGGCCGGCAACTGGGCAGGCCGCAGAAGCCTTTCCAGACCTGGATGTCCCTCAAAACTCACACCGAAGAAATCGTGAATTTCGCGCTCGATCCACTCCGCCGCCTTCGTGATGGGAGCGACGGAAGCGATAGTCTTTCCCCTTGTCCTGGCTCTGACATTGATCGCCTCTCCTTCGAGCATATAGTGGTAGATGAGCTCGGTCTCCCCGTCCTTGCGGCAGACGGCCGTCACCGTGCTCAACCGTCCCTCCCTTTCGTGCATCACCTTTGCAAGCGCCAACACGTCGATATTCGGAGCCGTCATCCAAAGGCCGTCCCTTCGCGCCTCCAGTCGCCCCGCTCCGGGCACCGCCAGCAGTTTTTTTCCGAATTCAGGCCTCACGGCGACTCCTTCTTCCAGGTCGTCGAATACTTGACCTGTTCAGAAGTGACTTTACGGCGACACCTTGGGCACAGGCGGTTGAGCCGAAGGACGGGTTCAGGCAAAGGATCACCGTACTGCCGGGAAAGCATGCCGTCCGGCAGAGGCAGGACCTGCCTGCCGCAGCCGGGGCAGCTTCGATAAGGGAGGCTCTCCACGACCCGATGCAGCATTCGGTCACCGGTCACCACCGGCGCGGCGCGGGCAAAGCCCAGCGCACCTGTCGGACAGTAGTCCACGCAGCGGCCGCAAAAAGTGCACTGTTCGGCAAAGTAGCGCCAGTGTAAGGGCCGCCCACCCTCCTCATCGAAGCTGATGGCTCCGGGAGCGCAGACATAAGCACATGTTTTGCACCCGATGCACTTCGGCGCTTCGTATTGGACCATCCCGCGATATCCTTCCGGGTAGGGCACCGGATCGTTGATTCGCCTCGTACGTGGCTTGTGCTCCAGATTTCGAAGAATGATTTTCAGAATGCCCACGGCCTTCCTCTTACCATATTGCCGCTGCAACAAATGCGACCGCAGCCGCGAGGGCTCCCCAGGTCCAGTAAAAGCGGAATGCCTGGTGCACCTTGATCCGTGCCGTGCTTGCCGCAAGCAACGTCATGAACACGACGACAGCGGTACTGATCAGAAAGTACAATGCCCAGATCGCGAATGAGTTAGCTGCCTTGGGTATAAAAAGCATGGAAAAGAATCCGGCCAGGGCTACGATCTCAAGCCCCTGCCCCAGCTCGAGCATTGCCAGAGGCGCACCGTTGAACTCGGTGTGGGCTCCGGAGACGATCTCCTGTTCCGCGTTGGGAATCGAGAAAGGATTGCTCTTGAGCCGCGCAGGGATGGCCATCAAGAAGGCCGCGCCTGCCGCCACATGGACCGGGCCGACGGCAGAGCCCATCACGTCGCGAAGACGAAAGCTTCCCACCTGCATCGCGAGGGCGATGATGGCCGCCAGGTACGGCAGGTTATAGCCCAGAGAAAGCACGGCCTCGCGCGCTGCGCTTACCTCCCCATATAGGGAACGGGAACTGTACCCGGCAATCACATCGCACAGCGCCGGCATTTCCAGAAGATAAGCCAGCAGGATCAGGTCGCCCGGGAAGGACCGGGACGAGGGGTTCCCCGGCACGGGGAGCAAGCTCAGGGCCCAGACCACTGCGGCTGCCGAAACCAGAGGCAGCCCATAGAAAAATGACCGCCTGAATTGTGTCGGCACCATGGTGTCCTTTCCCATCAGTTTTGCAAAGTCGTAGAAAGGTTGGAACAAAGGCGGCCCGCGCCGTCCCTGCATCCGGGCCATGAGTTTGCGGTTGAGACCCATGAAGAACCAGCCCAGTAACGCGCCGCCTGCAAGTCCGGGCCAAACCAAGAGGGCCAGGAAGTCGCGCCACAGATCAGGCAAGGCTTGCCTCCTTCCTCTTACGCACGCTCTCCGCCAGGACCGCGGCCGCATGAGCAATGCCCTCGATAACGGCCTGGGGCCGCGGCGGGCAGCCCGGCACAAAAGCAGTCACAGTGATGGTGTCACAAACGCCATCCATCACTGTTGGACTGCCTGCAAAGACGTTGCCCGTGGCGGGGCAGGAGCCCACCGCCACCACTGCCTTCGGTCGCGGCATTTCCGAGTAGATCTCCAGCAGGGCCTGGTGCGTGTGGAGTGTCAGCGGTCCCGTGACAACCAGGATGTCGGCATGCTTTGGGCTTCCCTGTCGCAGCACCCCCACCTGCTCGGCATCGTAACGCGGGGTCAGGGCCGCCACCACCTCAATGTCGCACCCGTTGCAGGAGCCGGTGTTCAACAGATAGACCCAGGGCGACCTGGCACGGGCCACGGCCAGGAGTTTATCCAGTAAAGACATCCTTCAGAACTCCTATACACAACTTCCAGCGAGACACTCAAAAAACGCGACCAAAACAGGGAAAGCCGGGTTCTCTGCTTCAAAAGAAGTAGCCCGTTAGCCAAGCCGGGAACAGCCCCAGCAGCAGAATGAGGACGCCGAGGACTCCCAGCACCGTGATCGCCAGGCCGGGCTCGGAAACCCCCGAGAGGCATCCACTCGGTTCACCCAGCCACACCCGGTGAATGGCACGGGCGTAATAGAGCAGCGTCATGCCGGAAGCCGCAACCATGGCAAGCACCAGGGCAGGGCCTCCGTACTGCGCCCCTGCAAGGTAAAGGCGCCAGCGACCTGCAAAACCGAGCAGAGGGGGCAGGCCTATCATTCCCAGGGATCCGACGATGAACACAACGGAGCTGGCCGGAAAGCGCGCCGCCAGCCCGCGACTGTTGTCCAGGGTAACCGGGGCGCCGGTTCTTTGCTCCGCAATGCCTACCGCCCCGAAGAGCATCACCTTGACCAGGGAGTGACTCAGTGCTCCCACCTGCGCGCCCGTCAACCCTACCGTCGACCCTACGGTAACCCCCAACACCAGGTAACCCAGGTCATCCACGGTCGAAAAAGCCAGCAGGCGCTTAAGGTCACGCTGGGCCAGGGCCATGAGCGCGCCGCCATACATGGACAGTAACGCCAGCCCCATCCAAACCATTCTGTGATCGGTAAAGATGCCGGGTGCGAGTTCCCGCACCTGGATCAGCTCTGTGAATGCCGCCATGTCCACCACGGAGATGATCAGGGCAGAGGTCATGGGTGCGGCGAATTCAGCCACACCCGGAAGCCAGAAATAGAAAGGAACCAGCGCCAGCTTCAGGCCGAAGCCTACCGCCAAAAGAGCCACTGCCGGCTTTCCCGGCGACGTCACCGCCCCGGCGGAACCGCTATCAAGCAGAAAAAGGCCGGTCCCCAGGAGAACTTCCGCCGCCACCAGCAAGACCAGATATGTCCGGGCCGCTTCCACCGCCCGGGGTGTCCCCCGGGTCCAAACCATGGCGACAGCCACGAACGCTGCTGCGTCAAGAAGCAGGATGCGCGTCACCTGGCTCCGAACCACGTAAGCGGCGAGAATCAGCAGCGCCAAGAGCCCCAGCAGGGCCCACCAGCGACGATTGCCCTGGGGGACCGCCCCTGCGTACAGGGCGACCGCGATAAGAAGGACACAGAAGAGCCCGCCGAACAGCGCGTCCTGCCTCGCGCCGTAAGCCATGGCTTGAGAGATCGGTTGATGGTCCACCTGTTGTCCTTTAAGAGCCGGTCCTGCGCCGCACCCTTTACCCAAACCACAGCGCGAGGAGGACCACGCCCGCACAGGCCGCCGCGGTCAAGAGAGGATGGCCTTCGACCGCGGGACTTATGATGCGGGCAAGCGCCCCGGCTGTGTTTCTGAGATACCGCCAAACCAGGAGATACAAGGGATCCGGGTCTGTTAACCGGTAGACCGGCGCAGAGGCTTTTTCGAAAATGTCGATAAAGTCCACGGCACTCACCATGTCGTCACCCTCGGGCAGCGGATCTCCCCCGGTGAAGACGCCTGATGAGGTCGTGCCTTGCGATTTCCCTGCCGGGCTTAGCCGGTACAGGCCCAAGCCTCCCAGCAGGGCTGCCGCTGCAATGGCCGCCCCCAGTGTCACCTCGATGCCCGCCGACGTGGTGCGCACGCCCAGCCAGGACACTTGTTCCATGACGCCCAAGCCCAGGCCTTCAACGGCCGGCGCCACGCCCCAATAGATCAATATCTGGGGGACCACGCCGAAGAGCACGCACGACCCTCCCAAAACGCCCATGCCTACCTTCATGGCCCGAGGAGCCTCTCTCACGCCTTTATTGTGCAGCGATTCAGGCATGTCTCCGAAGAAAATCGTGTTGGTGGCCTTAAGAAAGGATAGAGCGGTGAAGATGCTCACCATCCAGGCGACAAACAGAACGATGCGGTGGCCGGTCACAAGCGCCGCGTCATAAATCAGCCACTTGGCGACAAAGCCGTTCATAAGGGGTACGCCGCTGATGGCCGCTGCACCGATCATCCAGATGACGGCGGTGTAGGGCATGGACCCTATCAGGCCGCCCAGACGGCGAAGGTCTCTGGTGCCCGACACCTTCTGGACCGCCCCTGCACACAGAAAAAGCGTGCTTTTGAACAGGCCGTGACTGACGCAGTAGAACAATCCTGCCACAATGCCAAGGCTCGTTCCGAGCCCCAGGCCCGTTATCATGTAGCCCAGCTGGCTGACCGTGTGGAAGGCCAACAGCCGTTTGATGTCCGTCTGAACGAGGGCGAACAGGACGCCCACGGCCATGGTGACACTTCCGATCAGGAGAACCGCGTCGTTCCAGCTCGGATGCCACGGTCCCAGAAAGTACATTCGGGCGATCAGGTATACGCCTGCCTTCACGTAACAGGCCGAATGAAGCAAAGCCGAGACAGGCGTGGGGGCGTTCATGGCTTCGGGAATCCAGGTGTGGAGCGGGAATTGCACCGATTTCGCCATGGCGGAGACCAGCATCAAGAAAAAGATGCCCGTGCCGAAGGCAGCCTCCAGTGCCGGATTCGTGTACAGAAACGTCCCGGTCCGGATGTAGAGCAAAAAGACACCAACCAGCAACCCGTACCCGGCCAGATGGGTCATCACCAGAACCTTGCGGGCCCCGTTCACCGCTGCGGATTCCTTGTACCAGAAGCCTACGAGAAAATAGGAACAGAGCCCTATCACCTCCCAGCTGCAATAGGCGATCAGCAGATTTGCCGAAGAGGCCAGAAGGACCAAGCCCCCGATGAAGATCAGCATGAGCACATAGAATCGGGTTGCGCCTTCGGGTTCGTCACCCATGTAGCTCACGGAGTAGAGAAGGATGGGACAGCCGATCCCAGTGGCCATGAGGGCAAAAATCAGGGCTAACCCATCTACATGAAGCGCCATGGAGATTCCCTGGTCCCAGGAAAAGAGGTCCAGATCCAGGGCGCCGCCCGTCGCCACCCTGGGAATCAGAACCGTCAGCGCGGCCAGCGCCACCAGATCGGCGCCGAAGGCCAACCAGCCCTTGCCTGCCCGGGAAAGAACACGGCTCAGTGCCAGCTCCAGCACAATCCCGCAGCCCAGAGCAATGAAGGGTATCAAAAGAAGGGGTTCCATGCAGGTCTCGTAAGAATCGTCAGAACCGTAAAAGTCGTTGAAATCGCAAAAATCGTTGAAGTCGTAAAAGCCGTAAAAATCGTCAAAACCATTAAAGTCGAAAAGAGAAAAACCGTCATTCGTTTAATCGTTAATCGAAAACCGGCAGAGCGAAAGCCGGATCACGATGAACGATTAGCCGATGACCGATCACTTGGTGGCGCCCTTCGCGCTTTTCTCGCATCTCGCACATCGCATATCCCAGATCGCAATACGGCTGCCAAATCTCCCCTCGCCCCCCTTTGCTAAAGGGGGGCGAGGGGGGATTTTCGCTTCTACCCTGATTTACTGATCACTGAGTTGTCTCGCCACGCCGAAGGCGGCGCTCCTTAAATCAAAAATCGGCAATCAAAAATCGGGAGCCAGCCCCAGCTCGTCAAGCTTGGAACGGGTGGGCACACCCTCGGCGTCCCAGCCGCGCAATCTGTAGTATTCAGGCAACGTTTCCTCCAGACGAAAAGGCTCTGCCTTTGAAGTTTCTTTTTTGCCTGGGTGTTTCAGCACGCGTTCCGGCAAAGTGTCGTCCTTCCCGCTGAAGCCGGCTCTGAGGTTCCACACCCTTTCCAGAGTATAAATGCGTTCGCCGGCCTCCATGAATTTTTCGACGGAGAATGGGACACCGGTCACGGAAGTCAGCATCCTGACCAGTTCCTCTGCGCCTATGCCGAACAGGCAGAAGAGGCACGAACCCGATGAATCCAGTGCGGCGACCAAATTCTGAAGATCGATGATCCGGCGCGCGGTTCCCTCGCTGTTTCGCCGGACACCCTTTGAAGCGTCGCCGAGCAATTCGGCGGCCGAAATGTACGCAACGGCTTGCCCACCCCCGCGATTGCTCGTTGCACAGTTAAGACCCGCGCCTTCAATAGCCCGGGGGTCGAATCCGGGCATTTCCTGCTTCCGGACAGTCATGGAATACTCAGGATGGCCGCAAGCTTGGGCCAGCCGGAATGAACCCTGGGCCAATTTCTTGCCGAAGCCCTCCATGGCGGCTGTTTTTCTCACCATTTCCACCAGCCCCTCTCCATTGCCGAAACGCAGGTCTGTTCCCTGCGTGTCTTCCAGGGTGAGGAGGCCGTTTTCGAAAAGATCCATTGCACACGCGATGGTGGCACCTGTGCCGACGGTGTCGAGGCCCTGTTCGGCACAGATGGTGTTCGCCCTTGCGACGGCATTCAGATCGCCAATGCCGCAGTCCGCACCAAGGGCCCACGCGGTTCCGAACTCGGGCCCTTCACCGAAGCCTTCGTGTCCTGGTTGGACCACCCGAGTCACTCTGCCGCAGGCCATGATGCAGCTGTAGCAACCCTTTGGTCGGACAAGGATGTTGGCGGTCAGGGCTTCTCCATCGATGTGGTCGGCCCCTGAAAATGACGTGTCGCGGAAATTTCTGGTGGGCAATCCACCTGCCCTGTTGAGCATCCTGATAAGCATGGCCGAACCGTAAGCCTTGAGCGCCCTTCCTCCCACAGGATGAGCCTGGATTTTGGCGCGAGCGTCGAGAACAGCTTTCCTGAGCTCGCTTCTTTCGGCCGCGTTTACTCCGCCGCTGCCGAACACTGCCAGCGCCTTCAGGTTCTTGGAACCCATCACGGCGCCTGTGCCGCCCCCACCTGCAGCGCGGTACATTTCATTTATCACGCAGGCCAGGAGGACCTGCTGCTCTCCGGCCGGACCTATGCACGCGATGCTCGCCTCCTCGTCCGTCTCCTCGCGGATCATGTCCGTGGTGTCGGCAACGCCCTTTCCCCAGACATGGGCTGCATCGCGAAGTTCCGCATGACCGTCTTCGATCCACAGGTAGACGGGTTTTCCCGCTTTGCCTTCAACAATGACCATATCGTACCCGGCGTACTTGAGTTGGGGTCCGAACATGCCGCCCGAGTTTGAAACGGCGACGGCGCCTGCCAGGGGCCCCTTGGTGATGACGTTGTAGCGGCCGGAGGATGGGGCGAAGGTGCCGGACAAGGGACCGGAAGCGAAGATGAGCCGGTTGTCGGGCCCAAGGGGGTCCACCTTGGCGTCGACTTCGCTGAAAAGGTACCTGACGCCGAGCCCCCTTGCCCCGATGTACCGCTCGGCAAGGCCGGGATCGAGCGGCTCCTCACTCACCGCACCTCCCGTCAGGTTTACGCGCAGAATCTTCCCGACCCAGCCGTCCATGACTCCACCTCCTTGTAAGCGTCCTTGAGTTTTGCGGCAAACGCCTTCTTTCTAGAGCGGGTGGAGATCGTGTCCTCCACGTACTCCAGCGCACCGGTGGGGCAAAACTGCACGCAGTTTGGATGTCCGCCGCAGTAGTCGCATTTGAGCATATCGCCTGAGAGGGCGTCGTAGACGATGTTGCCGAAAGGACAAGCCTGCACGCACATGCGGCATCGTGTACACATGGCCGGATGCCAGCCCACGGCGTGAGTCTTGAGGTTGCGGTACAGGGCACCGGTAGGACAGATGTTCATGCACGGTAGACATGCACCCGCACGGCCCTCGGTCTGAATGCCTTTTCGTGTACAAAAGAACAAGCCAGGGCGCAGTTGTGGCAGCCGATGCACTTGTCCGCGTGGATCATCAAGATTTTGGTCATGGGCTCTTTCCTTTCGGGCAATTCAGCAGGCAGTTTCCTTAGCTTTCAGGCGTGCAGAAGGAGAAATGGACTACACATTCATGTAGAAATCACAACACCGCAAAGATTGAATAGGCGCAAGCCTGTATTTCTCAAAGGAAGTCCTGGTGCATCGACTGGATTGCTCTCCGGCCCGGGACCTCTTGTTCTTTCTGTTACCCCGCGAGATGGTATTTGAGAATCAACGCGGCAAACAAGATGGCCACAATGTTCATCACCTTTATCAAAGGGTTGATCGCAGGGCCTGCTGTGTCTTTGGTCGGATCTCCAACGGTGTCCCCAACCACTGCGGCTGCGTGGGTCGGGTTTTGACTGCCGTCAGGAAGTCTGGGACCTCCGAGATGACCGGACTCGATGTACTTTTTGGCGTTGTCCCAGGCTGCTCCGCTTTCCGTCATCATCAGAGCCAGCAGCAGACCTGAAGCGATCACCCCGATCAACAGACCTCCCAGGGCTAGCGGACCGAAGATGAAACCGATCAGCACAGGAGCGAGCACAGCAAGAAGCCCGGGCACGATCATTTCTTTCTGGGCAGCGAGGGTCACAATATCGACACAGCGACCATATTCAGGCCTTGCTTTACCCTCCATGATCCCCGCAATCTCCCTGAACTGTCGCCTGATCTCTGAAATGATGGAGGATGCCGTTCTCCCCACAGCCTTCATCAGGAAACTTGTAAAGAGGAAGGGAACCATCGCCCCTATGAACAAGCCGATTAAGACCATGGGATTTGAGAGCTTAAACGTCAACTCCGGTTTACCTTGCAAAAGGAGCAGCTTGTCTATCTCACTGCTGTAAGCCGCATAAAGTGCCAAGGCACCCAGCGCTGCGGAACCTATTGCATAGCCCTTGGTTATGGCCTTTGTGGTGTTACCGACCGCGTCCAGGGGGTCGGTCACGTCCCTGACTCCCTGCGGCAACCCCGCCATCTCGGCGATGCCCCCCGCGTTGTCCGTGATCGGTCCATATGAATCGATGGAGATGATAATGCCCGTGACGGATAGCATGGCTGCCGCCCCGATGGAGATGCCGTACAGACCCAGGGCGTCGCTCGATGCACCGCCCATGGCCAGGAAGGAAGTCAGGATGCCGCCGCAGATCACCAGCACCGGCAGTGCGGTGCTCTGAAGTCCTGTTGCCAGTCCTGAGATGATGGTCGTTCCCGGCCCGGTCACGGAAGCGTCAGCGATGTCTTTGACAGGACGGTGGGACACGCCGGTGTAATATTCCGTGATGAGGATGATCGAGACAACGACGCCAAGCCCGGCCACCGCGCTGACCAGCGGCCTGAGATCTCCTCCCATCAACACACGGGTAATAAGGTAGAAGAGGATCGCGGAGACGGCCCCGGTTACAATGGCCCCCTTATACATCGCCGGCATGATCCTGCCGCTCTTTCCAAGCCTCACAAAGAAGGTTCCGATGATGGATGCGACGATTCCCGCCGCACCGATCGCCAGTGGATAAATGATCGCATTGGGATAGGTCTTCAGAACGGTCACCCCGATGAGCATGGCGCCCAGGGAAGTCACTGCATAGGTCTCGAAGAGGTCCGCGGCCATGCCGGCGCAGTCGCCCACATTATCGCCCACATTGTCGGCAATCACACCCGGATTTCGGGGATCGTCCTCCGGTATTCCTTCTTCGATTTTTCCTACAAGGTCTGTTCCGACATCGGCAGCCTTGGTGTATATCCCGCCACCGATCCTTGCAAACAGGCTGATGAGCGAGGCGCCGAATCCGAATCCCACCATCTTATGAACCGCCGCTGTGTCGGCACCGAATGCGAGATAAAGACCGCTCAGCCCGAGCAGAGCCAGGCTTGCCACAGACATGCCTGTCACGGCACCGCCCTTGAATGCCACGGTGAGTGCCTTCTGGAGGCTTTCTCTCGCAGCGTTGGCACAACGTACGTTGCTCCTGACCGATATGTTCATGCCAAGATAGCCGGCGGCCGCTGACATGGTGGAACCCAGAAGAAAGCAGATCGTGGTCCCCAGATCAATGGCCAGTGCAATAAGAAGGGCAAGCAATATCGCAATGACCGCAATGGTCTTGTATTGCCTGTTCAAATAGGCTATGGCGCCTTCCTGTATGGCGGAGGCGATCGCCCTCATCTTCTCAGTGCCGGTGTCCAGCCCCAGGAGATAGAAAACGAGATACCCTGCGTACAGGAGACCGATGAGCCCGACGATAGGAACGGCGTATAAGAAGAAAACCATGGCGATGACCCTTCTGAGCCTCTAAGCTAAGAATTCACATGAGAATGAGAACACATTTTTCTGAACAAGGCAGGGAATCAGGTCTTTCCAGCAAGAGTCGATAGAGGCTACTGCGGAGGACGGGTTACCGAGATCGGCCAAAACCTTGCTCATCTCCGAATCCTTCGTCACCTCCGAATCCTTCGTCGTCGCCGAAGCCTTCATCACCACCGAATCCTTCGTCACCGCCGAAACTTTCGTCACCCCCGAAACCTTGCTCATCTCCGAAGCCTTCCTCTCCTCGGCCGAAACCTTGCTCATCTCCGAAGCCTTGTTCTCTCTCCGGGCCCTCGCCTGCTCTTGGTTCACCTCTAAAGAAGTCGTTTCCTTCCTCCCCTCTGTATCTTTGGCCGTAACCTTCCCCGCCTCGGCCGAAACCTTGCTCATCTCCAAAGCCTTCATCACCCCCGAATCCCTCGTCACCTCCGAATCCTTCGTCACCCCCGAATCCCTCGTCACCTCCGAATCCTTCGTCACCCCCGAATCCTTCCTCATCCCCGAATCCTGATCCTTTAACGAGTTCCCCTCACCAATAGCCGTTTCAGGGCTCCCGAAAGCAGGAAGAGAGGAGGGGGGAACGCCCGTATTTCCGCTTGGGGAAGCATGTATCGGACTCTGCCCGTTGATTACTACAAAAAGCACAAAAAATAGAGGCAATGCTGTTTTTGTCATAACCTTGTCTCGCCTTTCAGTAAGCCCTGATTCTCCAGGTAAAGGTCGATTCTTTCATATACTCTTCAACGGCCTTTCGCTGTTCAGGGGTTAAAACGGAAAGGACCTTTTCAAGGGTCCGGATTTCCTCCATGACTGTATCCGTCGATATCGTCTCCGCGGCCTTGACTTTTTCTTCCACCTTGGCGAGATCCACGGGGCCTTTTACTAAGAGCTCTTGGATCTCCATGATGAGGACCCTCCGATCCGCTCTTTTTGCGATCCGGAATCTCCTCTGAGCATTTAACATGGATCCGATGTCATCCAGCTGTTGCTCCGTCAAACCTAAGACCTGCCTGTGACCTATAAGATAACGTTCCCAAAAATAAATCTTCCCCAGGAGCGGCCGCGGAACCCTCTGCCAGTACCCAGTCGTGCCAGTCCAGGGGGCCGTGTTTTGAGGTTTAAGGTCGCCTTTTTGCGCCCCCTGACCCGCCGTCATACCCTGCGCGGCCATGGGGGCTCCTCCAGGGGCTGCATGCACCTGCAAGGTAAGAAAGGGGATTAGACCAAAGACCATGATGCCCATGATGCTCATTACAGCTCTTTTCATTTTTCTCCTCCCTCCATCCTGTTATTGAGAATGTTGAGCTTCCCCAACTCAGTCTCAGAAGAAACCAGACAGGGAAGAAAAGGAATGGGGTCATCTCTGTATTTCCGCTTTTGAAATCCTGTATTCAGTTGAAACTGGGCAGGACGGATCCTGCATGTTCGACAGTGGGTCAGGGAAATACAGCGTTGTTTCTCAAACAATACAGTATTGACCCTATTTAAAGAAAAAGGCCATGGAACTAAGGTGCCGGAAACACAGGGACAACGTTCCCGGTCCGAGCCTTGCATTAATGAAAAGGCGACCTGTTTTCTCTCCCAACCCTGACGGCCTCGGAAAGGTCGCCAAAGCGGAGGGAAGAGGGGGGATTGGACTTTTTATGAAGCCGTCAATTTTGAATCCATCCTAGCGGAGGGCCAAATGGTGAAAAAGAGGGTCGTCCCCCTGGTTGTGCTGGCCTTTCTCATAGCCGGTGCGGGCTTCTTCTGGCATATCCGCACCATGCAGGATCGTGACGAAGCACGGGAAATCATTCTTTACGGGAATGTGGATATCCGCCAGATTCAGCTTGCTTTTCATGCTACCGGTCGCATCCGGCAACTTTTGGTGCAGGAAGGAGATCATGTAAAGTCCGGCGAACTGGTGGCCGAGGTGGACCCTCTCCGATATGAAGCGAGTGTGGCCCGGGCCGCTGCCGAGGTGGCCGCTCGGAAGCAGACCCTGGCCCGTCTCCTGGCAGGGAGTCGGCCGGAGCAGATCCGGGAGGCACAGGCGCGGGTGAAGGCGGCGGAGGCTAAATGGGAAGACGCCAAACTGGTGTATGAGAGAACCGAGAGGCTTTTCCGCGACAAAACGGTCCCCAAGCAAAAGCTTGATGATGCTCAAGCGGCCCGGGAATCGGCCCGGGCTGACCTGGACGCAGATCGGCAGGCTCTGACTCTTGCGATCAAGGGCCCGCGGGAGGAAGACATCGCTGCTGCCAGGGCACAGGTCAAAGCGAGCGAAGCCGCCTTAAGACTCGCAGAAAGAGAACTTGCAGATACCAAGCTCTATGCTCCCACCGCAGGGGTGATTCAGGACCGCATTCTGGAGCCGGGAGACATGGCCTTTCCGGAGACGCCTGTTTTTACCCTGGCCCTGTCCAACCCTGTCTGGGTTCGGGCCTATGTCTCAGAACCCGACCTGGGCAAAGTCGCCCCGGGTATGAAGGCCTATGTCACCACGGACAGCTTCCCGGGTAAGGTTTATCGCGGATGGATCGGTTTCATTTCCCCTACAGCCGAGTTCACTCCAAAGGAGGTGCAGACCAGCGAGCTGCGAACCAAGCTCGTGTACCGGATTCGGGTTTATGCCTGCAATCCGGAAAATGAATTGCGTCTGGGAATGCCGGTGACCCTCAAGATTCCCCTGGATCAGCCGAAAGAAAGTACTGTTTTCGGCCATTCCGACCCCTGCGAGGAAGAACACGATGCCGCCCCCTGAGAATAAAGAAGAAGTCGCCCTTACCGCTGAAAGTGTGAGCAAGAGCTTTCATCCGGGAAGCCGATTGGTGCAAGCTCTGGACAAGGTGAGTTTCAGCGTCGGGCACAGCAAGGTGACGGGCCTGGTGGGACCCGACGGCGGCGGAAAGACGACGCTCTTGCGCCTGGCCGCAGGGCTTCTTTTGCCGGACAGCGGTCAGCTTTATGTGCTCGGCATAGACGTGATCCATCAGGCACTCCTGGTCCAACGATCCATCGGCTACATGCCCCAGCATTTCGGACTCTATGAGGACCTCACGGTTCAGGAGAACATGGACCTCTACGCCGATCTGCAGGGGGTGCCTCACGGTGATCGAGCGTCTCGGTATGTGGAGTTGACCCGCATGACCGGCCTCGCGCCTTTCACCCAAAGGCTCGCAGGAGCCCTCTCCGGGGGAATGAAACAGAAACTGGGCCTAGCGTGCACTCTGGTGCGCGCCCCGAGGTTTCTTCTTTTGGACGAGCCCACAGTGGGGGTGGACCCTGTCTCCCGGCGAGAACTCTGGGCCATAGTTTACCGCCTGGTGGACAAGGAAGGAATGACCGTTCTCTTGACCACGGCCTACCTTGATGAAGCTGAACGGTGCCAGGAGGTTATCCTCTTGCACCAGGGAAAAGTGCTGGGACATGGAGATCCCGCGGGCCTTGCCAAAGATATGAAAAGTCGAAGCTATCAGGTTACGGCGGCCGGTTTCAACAAGCGTACTCTGGAGGAACGGCTGGCCCGAGGCCCCGGCATCCTTGATGCCATCATCCACGGCGATGGGGTCAGGCTGGTGACGGAAAAGGCTCAGACGCCTGTCAGGGAGGAAATCCTTCCGGATCTTCGCGATGCACGGATTCTTCCGGTAGATCCGCGCTTTGAGGACTACTTTATCATGGTGCTGAAACAGGGGACAGGCCCTTTACCTTCCACGTTGGAGAAGGTCGAAGGCAAGGGAAAACCTTCAAGGACTGGTGATGTGATTGTGGTTCAAGACGTCAAACGCCGGTTCGGCGACTTCTATGCCGTCAAAGGAATCAGCTTCACGGCCCGTCATGGTGAGGTCTTCGGGCTTCTCGGGGCCAACGGGGCCGGCAAGTCCACCACTTTCCGCATGCTGTGTGGACTTCTTCCCGCCTCAGAAGGCACCCTCATGGTTGCAGGCCATGATCTCCGGCAGGCCGCAGCCGGTGCTCGAGGTCGCATCGGGTATATGGCCCAGCGTTTTTCCCTTTACGCCAATCTCTCGGTTATCGAGAATCTTCGCTTTTTCAGCAGAGTATACGGGCTCCAGGGCGCACGACAACGAGGGAGGATCGCCTGGGCACTAGAGGAGTTTGGGATGGATTCCTTTGCAGAAGCCAAGAGCGGCGATCTGCCTTTGGGTTACAAACAGCGGCTGGCGCTGGCCGCAGCTTTGATGCACGAACCTGAAATTCTCTTCCTTGATGAACCCACTTCCGGCGTGGATCCCCTGGCACGACGTGAATTTTGGCACCGAATCAATTACTTTGCAGAAGGGGGTGTGACGGTGCTGGTCACTACCCATTTCATGGAAGAAGCGGAGTATTGCGACAGGCTGGTGATCATGGCCGAAGGAGAGATTCTGGCCGAAGGCACCCCTGAGGAAATGAAGAAGCGCTATCGCTCATCCTCCAAGCCTGAACCCACGATGGAAGATGCCTTCATCGCTCTGATACAGGCCCGCCGGGACCGAAAGGACACAGCATGAACCCTTCTTCTCCGTCGCGGCTCCGTGCCCTCGGGCGCAAGGAGGCCCTGCAAATTGTGCGGGATCCCTCGAGCATTGCCATTGCCTTTCTTCTTCCCATGGTTCTGCTCTTCATTTTTGGTTACGGCGTCTCCCTTGACGCCAAACATATCCCTCTCGCGCTCGTGGTAGAAGAGCCTTCCAGGTTGACTGCAAGCTTTACTGCAGCTTTCGCCCAATCGCCGTATTTTGAGCCCAAGACATTCCGTTTTGTTCAAGAGGCCGAGGAAGCCCTTATGGAACGCAAGGTCAAAGGCATCGTCTGGATGCGCGAGAATTTCACCGAGAAGGGACTGTCCGGGGGCAATGCCCCGATTGGAGTGATTGTGGACGGTGTGGATGCCAACAATGCCCGACTCATCGAGGGATATTTGCAAGGGGTGTGGGCAAACTGGATTGAGCAGTTTGCCACAGCCCGGGGAAAGGTCTTGAGCCTCCCTGTGGTTATGGAACACAGGATCTGGTTCAACTCGGAAGTCAGGAGCCGGAACTTCCTGGTGCCGGGCCTCATCGCTGTTATCATGACCCTCATTGGAGCGCTGCTCACCGCCATGGTTGTCGCACGGGAGTGGGAGCGAGGCACTATGGAAGCTCTTATGGTAACGCCGGTGACGGTTCGGGAGATTCTGCTGGGAAAACTCATTCCCTACTTTATCCTCGGCATGGGCGGGATGGCTCTCTCAGTGGCCATGGCCGTATGGCTCTTTCAGGTTCCCCTGAGGGGCTCCCTTGCGGTGCTCTTTGGAGCATCCGCCCTCTTTCTCGTCGTGGCGTTGGGCATGGGGCTTCTGATCTCGACAGCGGCAAAGGATCAGTTTGTCGCGGGACAGATCGCCATCATCGCCACCTTTCTTCCTGCTTTTATCCTCTCAGGTTTTATTTTTGATATCGGGAGCATGCCTGCGCTGATTCAGGGAGTGACCCACGTCATAGCGGCCAGGTATTTTGTTGCCATCCTGCAGACCCTCTTCCTTGCAGGAAACGTTTGGTCCTTGATCGCGATCAACGCGCTCGCTCTCTTGATCATGTCCATAGTTTTCCTGGCCCTGGTGAGGTGGCGCACCAGGAAGCGGCTCGAGTAGGGGACTCTATGTGGCACCGGGTGATCGCGCGGATGACCAAAGAGTTCCTGGCCCTGTTAAAGGACAAAAAGGGCCGTATGGTGTTTATCGGCCCCCCCATCATCCAGCTCATTGTCTTCGGCTATGCCGCCACCTTCGACCTCAACCAGGTGCCTTATGCGGTGTTCAACGAGGACTCAGGTGCGGCGGCGAGGCAGTTTCTGCAACGGGTGGAAGGGTCGCCGGCCTTTCGTCTCACGGCCTACCTGGAAAACGACGGCCTGATTGCCCCCCTCATCGATACCAAGAAAGTGCTCATGGTGATCCATATCGGACCTCGCTTCAGTGAAGATCTTCTGCTTCGCCGGCCGGCACCCCTTCAGGTCATCATTGACGGGCGAAACTCCAACACTGCCATGCTGATTGCGGGTTACATGCGCACGATTCTCACGCGGTTCAACCAGGAGTGGGCCGAGAGCCACGGGTATTCCAATCCGCCTGCTAAACTCGACATCCGCGCGTGGTTCAATCCCAACCTTCAAAGTCGATGGTTCATCGTTCCAGGGATTGTAGGGCTCCTCACCCTGGTGGTGACGGTGATGGTCACAGCCCTGTCCGTAGCCAGGGAGCGTGAGGCAGGCACCTTTGATCAACTTCTGGTCACGCCTCTCCGTCCGGTTGAGATCTTGCTCGGCAAGGCCCTGCCGGGAATAATTATCGGATTTCTTGAGGCAAACCTGATTATCCTGATTGCTGTCTTGTGGTTTCACGTGCCCCTGAGAGGAAACCTTGTGGCTCTTTATATCGGCCTCTTCCTTTTTCTTCTTTCCGTTATCGGTGTCGGTCTCATGATCTCCTCCATCGCCGTCACTCAGCAACAGGGACTGCTGGGCGGATTTCTTTTCCTCGTCCCTTCGATTATACTCTCCGGGTTCGCCACGCCTATCGCGAACATGCCGCCTGCGGTCCAGTACCTCACCCTCATCAATCCCATGCGCTACTTCCTTGTGGTCCTCCGATCCGTTTTCCTGGAGGGCGGTTCTGCCTCCCTTCTCTGGCCAGAGTACTGGCCCATGGCCGTCATCGGGGTCCTGAACCTTGCTCTGGCGGCATGGCTGTTCCGCCACCGCATGTACTAATCCGAGCGCACTAAGCACCTTGCGAGTCAGCACCCTCACCCTGCCCTCTCCCCCAGCCTGGGAGGGTGTGTCGAAATCCGTTTTTCCGACCTCATCTGTGATTTCGAGCGTGGCGAGAAATCTTGTGAGCATAGCGACTTTACATATTCAAGATTCCTCGGCTATCGCCTCGGAATGACATTTCGACACAGCCTCTAGGGAG
>JARRRH010000042.1:0-9428 GCA_037380925.1 Deltaproteobacteria bacterium
TATGACGCCATAGCAAAAAATGTGCTCCAAGGTGCCTTCGTGGGCGGCGGGGAGGCCAAAAACCTTCGGTTCGGCGAGGTGGTGAAGTATATCACGGACACCTGGCGTGTCGGCAACTCCTATCCCTTTTATGTGCTTATGTACAAGGCGAAATACAACAGCCTGCCCCAAGACATTAAAGAGATTTTCGATGCCTTGTGCGGGGAATACAGGGAGCGGTTCGCGCTGATGTGGAATGCTCAGGACTTTGATGGCCGGGCCTTTGGTAAGGCACATGGCGTGGAGTACATTGAGCTGTCCGATCAAGAGGCCAAACGGTGGACTGAGGCGGTTGAACCGATAATCCAGGATTACATCCAGAGAATGGTCTCCAAGGGCTATAAAGAGTCCGAGGTCCGAGGCTGGATCCAGTACTTGAGAGAACGGACCGATTACCTGACCAAAAAACAGCTCGCACTGCACATAAGTTCAGTTACCGGTCCGCCTCAATTCAGGCCGTAAAGGCGCGACTGTCAAGGTACCCCTCCTCGCCATCCTGTGCTCCGTATGATCGGGATGGGGGAGGGGTATTCTGCTAGGGGTGAATGCCTGTGCCGGTCTTGCAGGGATTAGAGACGTTCAACCAAAAGATCAGTTCAGCCATCGAGTGGGTCGGGCTGGTTGGGTTTCTTGTAATCATGGTGGTTACCACCGTAGATGTGATTGGTGCAAAGCTCTTCCTGAGCCCGCTCTTCGGCGCCTTGGACATCGTCATGCAAGCCCAGCTTATAGCCATGTCCTTTGCGGCTGCAACAACGCTTATTGCGGGGCGTCATGTGGCGGTGGAGTTTTTCGTTCCCAGGCTGCCAAAGCAGTTGCAGAGGCTTGTTGATGTCTTCGTCAATCTACTGGGCCTGGGCCTTTTCATCCTTATAGCGTGGCGCCTCATGGTATATGCATACGAGTTGCAACTCGTAAATGAACTCACCCCGACCGCCCGTATTCCCCTGTCTCCCTTTGCATATGGTGCAGGCATCGCCAGCATACCCGTCTGTTTGGTTTACCTTTGCTATTTGCTTGAATCCATAGTGCGGCTGGTGAGACGATGACTCCTGAAACCGCCGGCATCATCGGTATTGCACTCCTTGTTTCCCTTTTCCTTCTGCGTGTACCCGTAGCGTTTTCCATGGCGATTATTGGGCTGGTCGGCTTCGCCTATCTCTCTGATGCAGAATCCGCCCTCAGCATATTGGCCCAGGATGTTTACGAAACCCTGTCCAACTACCCCCTGTCCGTGATACCCATGTTCATACTGATGGGGTCCTTTGCTTTTGCGTCGGGAATCAGCCAACGCCTCTATTCCACGAGCTACACCTGGGTCGGCCAGTTCCGCGGGGGCCTCACCATCGCCACAGTACTTGCGTGCTCCGGTTTCGCGGCCATATGTGGGTCCACCGCAGCTACGGCAGCCACCATGGGAAAAATTGCCCTGCCCGAGATGAAAAAATATGGTTATGATGATGTTCTGGCCACGGGTACCGTTGCATCAGCCGGAACATTGGGTATACTTATCCCGCCGAGTACCGTTCTGATTGTTTATGGAATACTGACGGAGCAATCCATCGGACAGCTCTTTATTGCCGGCATTCTGCCGGGCGCGATCTTGAGCATCTTTTTTGTGGCCACCGTGGCTTTTTTATGTGCCCGCAACCCGAAGCTCGGTCCACCTGGGGCCCCGACGAGTTGGCGGGCAAAGGTACGCTCTTTGAGCGGAATCATTGAGGCCGTTATCTTGTTTTCTCTCGCCATAGGCGGGCTTTTTCTCGGCTGGTTCAGCCCGACACAGGCCGGGGCCGTCGGCGCCAGCGGCGCTTTGGCCATCGGCTTGTTCCGCGGAAAATTCGATCTGAATTTTATCTTGGACTCAGCAAAGGACGGACTTCGCACAGCTTGCATGGTTCTCTTCATTCTAGCAGGCGCCACTGTGTTCGGGCATTTTCTCGCCATATCCAACATCCCGTTTGCATTGGCTGAGTGGGTGGAAAATCTGCCGCTTCCGCCCATGGCCATTATGGGAGTACTACTCCTCATCTACTTTATCGGCGGTTTTTTTATGGATGCAATGGCCATGATCGTGGTGACCATTCCTATCTTCTTTCCCATCGTGGAGAGACTGGGATTCGATCCGATCTGGTTTGGTGTCATGATCGTGCTGGTCGGAGAAATGGGTGTCATTTCACCGCCCGTGGGTGTCAACGTGTTTGTGATCAAAGGAATCGCCCCGGAAATTCCGCTGGAAAAAATCTTTCGGGGGATCTTCCCCTTTCTAGTAGCTCTCATTTTGCTGACCATTATCCTTTTGTTTTTCCCGCAGATCGTCACCTTTCTCCCCAACTTGGTTTCCTAAGCGAATCCATGTGGAGGGGCCGCCGAGGGGTGCTCTTACAGACCCGCGGCCCAACTTTCCCCGGAGCATGTGGGAGTCAGGACTACTTAACCTTGCCAAGCGCATTAAGAACTTTGTCCGGAGTGAATGGATAGTCCATAATCCTCCGGCCAATGGCATTATAGACCGCCATAAGTACGGCACTTGGTCCGGGTGAGGTAGCTATCTCCCCGACTCCGACAGCATGGAAACGGTGGCTGGGCATAGGTGTCTCAAGAATTACGTTCGTAAACAGTGGTAGGTCGTTGAAGGTTCGCCATTTATAGTCTATGAGGTTGGAGTTGAGCATACGCCCGGTATCGATATCCAACATGTTACCTTCGAATATGGCTGTGTCCAAGCCCGCTGACCCCAGGGCGCCGTGCAGCTGTCCTTCCAGAACAGCGGGGGATATAATCTGACCGCAGTCGGTACTGTTGACAACATTCATGAGCTTTACTTGACCCGTCTCAGTATCTACTTCGACCTCAACAAAGGTCATGAGAAAATTGCTCAGCGTGAAGTCCTCTTCGAAACGGCCATGGCCAATAACAGTGCGCACGATACCAGTTGCCTTACGCCAGGGAATCCTGCGTTCGGGCTCACCAACAACAAATATCCAGCCGTCTTCGGTATCCAACGCGCCAGGTTCAGCGTTCAACACCGGCGCAGCCAGTTCCAGGAGCATTCGCCTGGCCTCTTCGGCAGCCTCGATGACAGCCGAGCCTACAGTATACGTGCCTCGAGAACCCACCAGTGCAAACTCGAACGGATTAATATCCGTATCGGGTGGGGTCATGTTGACACGGTCAAGGGGAAGGTTCAAAACCTCGGCAGCCATCTTGCATAAGCTGCTCCGCTGGCCCTGCCCGGCATTCGACACGGCGGCCATAACAAGCGCCCGGCCATCAGGTGTCAGTTTGACCATGGCTTCGGAATGGTCCTCCCCCACATCCGCATTACAATGAATGCCCAGACCGACGCCCCGTCGCTTTTGGCCGTCAACCGCAGTGGGTTTACCCCAACCGCGCCATTTATCATGCCAGCCAAATGTACGCGCTCCCTCGTCAATGGCTTTAGAGAAATCAATGCCCCGGTAGACATACCACTTCCCGTTCCGCCAGTAGTATCCATCGCCTGCCCTGACGAAATTCCTTTTGAAGAAATCTACTGGATTCACACCAGCCTTCTCCATGGCCATTCCCATTATGGGCAGTATTGAACTTTCCAGTTCCTGGCCACCGTAGCCCCGGACGATGCCGGTAGGCGCACGATTGGTGCAAACCAGGGTCGAGTGAAGGTCCCAGTTAGGGCACCGCAAGGCTAACTGAAGCTCACCGCAGCCAACGGCAATCTCATGTGGTGCCGCCTCCGAACCGGAGCCGGTATTGACCAACCAGTCTCCGGCAACAGCTGTGACAGTGCCGTCCTTCTTGATGCCGACCCTGGCATGGATACGTGACGCTATCCGCAGGGAGTAGGCAGCGAAGTGCTCCTCCTTGCTGTAATAGACCTTGATTGGTCGTCTGGTAGCCCGTGAGAGTACAGCAGCATGGCCGATGGGTGTCAAGTTGGCATTCTTCGTGCCGTAGCTGCCACCGCACTGTGTGCTGATAACCTGCATGTCCGCCATACCGAAGAAAGGTTGGCCGATATACTTGTTCAAGCCCACGGACTGCGTTGCGGTGTAGAGAACCAGTTTGTCCGCGTTTTCCCAGTAAGCAATAACACCGGGGGGTTCGGGAGGCAGGGGGTTGGGGAAACATTCATAGCTGCCCGTGCCCTCGATTATTACGTCGGCCTCTTTGAAGCCTTTCTCAACATCACCGCGAACGATATTTTGTAAGAGTTTGGAAATTTGGGGAATAACGTTGTTCGGGTACTGATCGTACAACGGAGATTGACCCGGCGCAGTGGCATCCTCGACGTCGTAGCAAGCGGGCAGCGGCTCATATTCCACATCGATAAGCTCCAGTGCTTCCTCGGCGATTTCATAGCTTTCCGCCGCCAGCAGGGCTACGGCATCACCAACAAAACGCACCTTTTTATCTAATATCCTCATGTGGTTCGGAATGCCCCACTCGGAGTCCGGCACATCCTTGTAGTTTAAGACCGCATGGACGCCAGGGAAGGCTGCCGCCCGGCTGACATCTATACTTATTATATTTGCGTGAGGAAGGGGGCTCCTGAGCGCCCTGCCGAAAAGCATTCGCGGCAGACGTAGGTCATCTATATATCGAGCTCTTCCCGTAACAATGTCTCTCGCGTCTTTACGGGGTGTGTCCTTTCCGATATGACGGTAGTTGCTAGCCATGCTTCATCCCCCGTATTACGGCCGTGATGGCTTTCAGCACCTCGTAGTGTGAAATGCAGCGGCAGTAATTGCCTGCAAGGGCCTGCTTGATTTCATTCTCGGTCGGGTTGGGATTCTCGTCCAAAAGGCCTTTGGTGGTCATAATGATGCCGGGGGTACAAAAGCCGCATTGGAAGGCGGTGTGGTCTATAAATTCCTGTTGTATGGGGTGCAATTCGCCTGTTTTTGGATCTTCCAACCCTTCAATAGTGGTAACGCTCATTCCATCGCACTCCACAGTCAGGATTGTGCAGGATAGCACAGCTTGGCCGTTAAGGATTACAGTGCAGGCGCCACAAGCCCCCCGGTCGCACCCTATCTTGGTCCCGAGGTAACCCAGGGTATCTCGCAATGTTTGGGCTAATGTATCCGAAGGTAAAACGTCCTTCCCTACGAGCAGCCCATAGGGCCTGCCATTGACCACTAGATTGATGTTTTTCTTATCCGGCATGGTTACCTCATTTCTCCAGAACTTTCAGGCGGCAGAATGGCTCGCCGAACCAGTTCTCTGGCTATAGTGACTTTATAGCTGTTTCTCTCAAGCGATATGGCCCCCTCCACCGCTGCCTGTGAGGCCGATTCCGCTGTTTCGGCATTGACGGCCTTTCCCTTTACTGCCTGCTCCGCCAGAGTTGCCCGAACCGGTGCCGGAGCAACCGCCCCTAACACGATCCGTGCATCCTGGTAGACACCGTCCTTGATCTTGACAACAGAGGCCACGCTGACGATGGGAAAATCAACAGACTCCCTCAGCCTGAATTTAAGGAATGTCTGCCTCGCCCCATCCGGAGGCTGAGGAACCTGGATTTGGGTTACCATTTCATCCGCTTCCAGGATAGTCCCCAATGAACCGAAAAAATCCTCAATGGCGACTGTCCTAGTGCCTCCCGGTCCAGCAATCTCCACCCGTGCTCCCAGGGCAACCAGCACCACCCCCATATCCGATGGGCTCACCGAAACACAGCCGCAGTTGAAACAGCGATTGGCTTCTTCTTCAATATCAGACAAACCCAGACCGACGGTATCCTCAATAGCGATGCTTCTCTCCGCTACCGGCCGTTTGGGCATCTGAACCCGGTGTGTCTCCTTAAGATAATCGCTGTTGAACTTCAATAAAGGCCCAGCCATTTTCTCGTCTTTGCCTTCAGCTTTTGCCTTTCCCGTGAGATAGAGATCCATGGCGGCTGCCGCCCTTCTGCCGGCAGCGATGGCTTCGATGACCGTGGCCGGACCGTGGCTTACCGAACCACCGGCAAAAATGCCGGGTACGCCGGTTGCCTGCGTCTCCGGGTTAACTCTTATCAAACCCTGCTCCACCTTCAAGGAACTGCCCGGGTCAATAAAGCTAAGATCCGTGCCGTAGCCTACGGCCAGCAGTATCTGATCGGCCTCCACCCTCTCTTTGACAGCATCATCAAAGCGGGGGGCAAAACAGCCCTGCTCGTCAAAGACTGAGGTGCATCTGACCAGCTCCATTCCCTTTACCTTGCCCTCAGAGAAGAGTACCCGGTGGGGTCCCCAAGAAGGCATCAGCTTGACCCCCTGTTCAACAGCCAGCTCGAGCTCCCAGGGCAGGGCCGGCATCTCCTCCTGGCATTCCAGACAGACCATGGTCGCTTCCTCAGCCCCCAGGCGCAGGGCACTGACCGCCACGTCAACGGCGGCGTTTCCCCCGCCAATGACCAAAACCTTCTTGCCGGGGGTTTCCTTAAGCCCGCGGTTGATGTTGGTGAGAAAGTCCAGGCAGAACCTGGTTGACTCCTCCCCCTCAAGCCCGATGGATACGGGCCTCCAGGCCCCACTGGCAATGAACACGCTGTCGAAATCTTTCTTGAGGTCATCCAGGGTTATGTCTTTACCAATATCGACGTTGAGCTTGAATTCGACTCCCGTATGTTCAATCACTTTTACCGCACGCTTGACGATATCCTTGGGCAGTCTGTAGACCGGTATCACGTAGGTGAGCATGCCCCCCGGCTCTTCCATCTTATCGAACACGGTAACGCGGTGTCCCGACATTCTCAGATAGTAGGCTGCTGAGAGACCGGCCGGTCCTGAACCGACAATGGCCACGCCCTTGCCGCTGTCGGCTTTCGGAGCTTGAATGATGTCATCTGCTTTATCGAGGATGTAATCTCCCATGAACCGCTCAATGTCCCTGACTGATACCGATTCGTCGAAGTCCCCGCGATTACACTGTTGCTCACAGAAATGGGGGCACACCCGACCCGTTATTGACGGCAGCGGGTTGGTTTTGAGAAGGGTCTTGGCTGCTTCAATCAGATTGCCCTCCCTGATGTGGCTTACGTAAGAGGGTATCTCAACCCCTCCCGGGCAGGCCGAAGAACAGGGCGGCCTGGCATCCCTCAACCCGCCGAATATGGAGTGATACTGGTTCTCCCTGGTCAAGGCATAGCAGGCCTTGCCCCCTTTCAGGTAGCACAGGATCCGTCCTCCCACGCTGTGAGGATAGCGGTAGTACCAGCAGCGCACGTCCTGACACAGGTTGCCGCCGATCGTCCCCATCCGGCGAATCTGTGGAGTCGCCACGGCTTCGGCGGCCTCAGCGAGTATCTTATACTTTTCCCCGAGAATCGGGGATCGGGCTATTTCTTCCAGCTTAGCCAGAGCCCCTATCTTCAGTCCGCCCCCATCCTCACTGATATGATTCAGGTTGGGGATGGTCTTGATGTTGATGACAGTCTCGGGGTAAGCACGCAGAATTTTGTCTTTCAGGGTACTCAGCAGGTCGGTGCCGCCGGCGATAAGTTTGGCCCTTTCCCCGCTATTTTTGAGTAGGGTAACGGCTTCGGTTACGGTCTTAGCATCAATGTGGTTGAAAGGTTTCATCGCTATCCTCCTCTATATCCTGCCCAGGACCTTGAGGATCTTGCCCGGGGTTGCCGGATAGTCCATTATTCTTCTGCCGACGGCGTTAGAGATTGCCATAAGTACCGCACTGGGACCGGGGGCGGGGGCTACTTCACCAACTCCTATCGCCTTGAAGCGGTGACTGGGAATAGGTGTCTCCAAAATCACGTTCTGAAATTGCGGGAGGTCCATAAAGGTGCGCCATTTGTAATCAATCATATTACAATTCAACATACGCCCCGTATCCCTATCCAGAACTGTTTTCTCGAATAGAGCGGTGTCTATGCCCGCCGACCCCAATGAACCGTGAAGCTGGCCTTCCAGAACTAGGGGATCAATAATTTGGCCACAGTCGGTAGCGGCTACCACTCGCAGTAGTTCGGCTTTTCCCGTCTCAATATCTACTTCAACTTCGGCAAAGATCATCATGCAGTTGCACAGGGAAAAGTCGGTCTCAAATCGCCCCTGGCCGGTGAGGGTACGGGCTATGCCCATGGCCTTCCGCCAAGGAACGGCTTTTTTCTCTTTGTCCCTGATGTATATCTTTCCGTCTTTGGTTTCAAGCTCTTCCGTCTTGGCGCCGAGTATCGGAGCGGCCAGGTCAAAGAGCTTACGCTTAGCGTCTTCAGCCGCCTCGATGACCGCCGAGCCTACAGTGTAGGTTCCCCTGGAGCCAACCAGTCCAAACTCAAAGGGATTTACCAAAGTATCCGGAGCCGTTATCTCCACACGGTCCAGGGGCAGATTCAATATCTCGGCCACCATCTTGCACACCGCCGACCTCTCTCCCATCCCAGCCTCGGACACGCAGGCATGGAGCACAGCCCTACCATCGGGATTCAACTTCACGTAGGCTTCCGACTCATCCTCGCCGATATCGGCATTACCGTGTACGCCCACACCGACGCCTATCCTCTTGGTTCCCTTAACGGCCGTCGGTTTGCCCCATCCCTTCCATTTATCCTTCCAGCCAAAGGCCTCCGCGCCTTGCTGCATTGCCTTGGAGAAATCTATACCCCGGTAATCCCACCAAAGGCCGTCCCGCCAATAATAGCCGTCGCCGGGCTTGACATAGTTCTTCATAAAGAACTCCAATGGGTCAAGACCAGCCTCCTCCATGGCTATCGCCAAGAGCGGTAAGAGGGAACTCTTGAGCTCCTGGCCGCCAAAACCTCTTACTACCCCCGAAGGGCTGCGGTTGGTACACACCAGGCGGGGTTGAAGGTTCCAGTTGAGACACCTCAGGGCCAACTGGGCTTCACCGCAGCCAACGGCAACCTGAACCTGTGCCATTTCCGAAGCGGCACCGGTATCGACAAACCATTCGCCCTCGAGGGCCGTCACCGTTCCATCCTTCTTGATGCCCACCCTGGCGTGAATGCGCGAGCCCAATCGCAGGGAGTAGGCATTAAAATGCTCTTCCTTGCTGAAGTACACCTTGACAGGCCTGCCCGTCGCTTTAGCCAGCGCCGCGGCATGAACCATAGGTATCATATTGGCGTTCTTGGTCCCATAACTGCCACCGCAGTGGGTGCCGATAACCCGTACATCAATCAGCCCCAGGAGAGGCTGCCCGAAATTCCGGTTCATGGCAGCCGATTGTGATGCTGTGTAGAGGGTCAGATGCTCGGGGTCTTCCCAGGTAGCTATCACTCCCGGCGGCTCCGGGGGCAGGGGATTGGGAATATTTTCGTAACCACAGATTCCCTCAGTGATGAAGTCGGCCTCTTCAAAGCCTTTATCCACATCGCCCATAACAATTTCCTGCAGGGCTTTCTCCCCGATGGAGCGGAAACCCCG
>JARRRH010000043.1:0-11974 GCA_037380925.1 Deltaproteobacteria bacterium
CACAAGGATGCAGGCCAGTAGCTCTAACGGCTAGAGCACCGGACTCCAAATCCGGGTGTTGGGGGTTCGAATCCCTCCTGGCCTGCCAATTTATGACTATCTTATTAAGGAATGGAAAAGGGTTCGATAATTGGAACTTAGCCACTCCTTGCATGATGTTTTGGACAGATGAAGAAGCCATCTCAAAGGCGTAAGAAAAAGAGCACGCGCAAGAAAAGGCCTGCCTCACCAGCACCTCAAGCAGTTTCGAACTCAGGGGGTACACCGGTTCCGGAAAAAAAGGAACCCGCAAAGGGAATCTCTCCGGTTGTCCCTAAGAAGGAAATTGACAGGAAGAAGGAAGAGAAAGGCTCTGTTTTTAATTACGTCGGGATCGCCGTGCAATTCTTGAAGGAGGCTAGATTCGAACTCAAGAAGGTCAAATGGCCGACCCGTAAAGAACTACTGGCTTCAACGGCTGTGGTCATTGTTTTGGTTCTCGTGGTCGCGTTCTTCTTAGGGCTCATCGATTTCGGGCTTATAAAGATCATCAAGAACATCGCAGGATAGATTATCGGAATTTGAAAGACCTGGTACTCGGGTCCGGATTTAAAAACAGCGGCTTGGAATCTGCTGGAATAATGGAGTGCTGGAGTAGGAACGCCAGATGAACGATTCAGAGCTGAAATGGTACATAGTTCACACCTATTCAGGTTTCGAACACAAGGTGAAAGCAAACTTGGAGGAGAGAATTAAGACCCTCGGTCAGGAGGATTATTTCGGGAAAATTTTGGTTCCCACCGAGCAGGTCGTTGAGCTTAGGAAAGGACGAAAGAAAACCTCCTCCAGAAAATTTTATCCGGGCTACATCATGGTACAAATGGTGCTGAATGAAGAAACATGGCACACGGTGAGGAATACCTCTAAGGTGACCGGATTTGTGGGGGGCGGCGTGGTGCCTAGTCCGGTGCCCGATAAAGACGCTGAGCGCATCATTCAGCAGATGCAAGAGGGAATCACTAAACCGAAGCCGAAGTATCAGTTCGAGGAAGGCGATCAGGTTCGCGTAATCGACGGCCCATTCAACAATTTTCTTGAGGAAGTCAAGCCGGATAAGGAGAAACTGAAAGTGCTCATCACCATTTTCGGCCGGGCAACGCCGGTTGAGCTGGATTTCATACAAGTGAACAAGATATAGAGTGAATCGAAGAGGGAGCTTATGGCCAAGAAGATCATTGCCAATGTGAAACTTCAGGTAAAGGGAGGACAGGCAAACCCATCTCCCCCGATAGGCCCCGCTCTCGGGCAACACGGAGTGAATATCGCGGAGTTCTGCAAGGCCTTTAACGCCAAGACGCAGGATCAAATGGGAACCGTCATTCCGGTGGTTATCACGATTTATGCGGACAGGTCCTTTTCTTTTGTGACCAAAACACCCCCCGCTTCCGTATTGCTCAAACAGGCCGCCAAAATAGCCAAAGGTTCCAGTGAGCCGAACCGGGATAAGGTAGGGCACGTGACCCGAAAACAGGTCGAGGAAATCGCAAAACAGAAGTTTGAAGACCTCAATGCCTATGACCTTGAAAGAGCCACAAAAATCATCGAGGGCACCGCCAGGAGCATGGGAATCGAAATAACGGGTTAGTTTTTGAAGAGGACGAAAGAAGATGGTTAAGAAAGGCAAAAAGTATCGTGACGCTGTTTCCAGAGTGGACCGATTGAAGAAATACTCCTTTCGCGATGCTGTTCAGTTGGCCATCGATGGCTGCTATGCGAAATTCGATGAGACGGTGGATATCGCTGTTCGCCTGGGGGTCGACCCCAGGCACGCTGATCAGATGGTGAGAGGCACGGTTGTTTTGCCCCATGGTACGGGGAAAGAGATCCGGGTGCTGGTTTTTGCCAAGGGCGAAAAAGAAAAGGAGGCCCTTGATGCAGGCGCTGATTATGCGGGTTCGGATGAATACATGGAGAAAATCCAGCAGGGTTGGCTCGAATTTGATAAGGCGATCGCGACGCCGGACATGATGTCCTCTGTAAGCAAACTGGGACGGATCCTGGGACCAAGGGGAATGATGCCCAACGCCAAACTCGGAACCGTAACTTTTGATGTGGAAAAGGCCGTGAAAGACATCAAAGCGGGCAAGATCGATTTCAGGGTGGAGAAGGCGGGGATCCTTCATGCTCCCATGGGGAAAGCCTCATTCGGGGTGGACAGGCTCGTGGGCAACATGGCGGCTTTTATGGACACAGTTCTGAGGCTAAAACCCCCCTCGAGCAAAGGGTCGTATCTGAGAAGTATCGCTATATCAACAACAATGGGTCCTGGAATTAAGGTTGATCCAGCTTACGTTAAAGATCTATTCAGTTAGGCCCTGAAGCCTAGGCTGGGCCTTGAAAATCTGAGTTCAAAACATGATGTTTTAGGAGGGAGAGGGGGTGACGGACGTTTGAACAGAAAGGACAAAGAAATATTCATCAGCAACATGGCCGATCTATTGAAGAGAGCGCAAGCAACTTTTCTTGTCGATTATCAGGGCCTTGATGTGGAGGCGATGAACGACCTGAGGGCCGAACTCAAAAAGAACCAGGCGGAGTTGCGTGTGGTCAAGAACCGGCTCCTCAAGCGGGCCTGCAAAGGGACCGACACCGCTTCCATTGTGGAACAGTTTTCGGGCCCCTGCGCACTGACTCTAGCCTATGACGAACTGATTGCCCCGGCCAAAGTTCTTGTTGAACGGGAGAAAAAACTCGATCACCTCTCGATTAAGGCCGGTCAAATTGCCGGAAAGGTCATCGATTTCAAAGAGATCAAGAGATTAGCCGAATTGCCTGGAAGAGAGGTTCTTCTTGCGCAGGCCCTGTCCGCCATGCAGGCCGTTCCGGCGTCTCTGGTTCGGGTGCTTAATGCGGTGTTGGTGAACTTTCTGAACGCGCTGAAAGCCATCGAGAATCAAAAGAAGGATCAGGGAGTCTGACCAAAACAACATCATTATTATACTATATTGAGTAAGGAGGTTGGAATAGAGATATGGCAGGGAATATTAGTAAAGAGGATGTGATTGAGTACATCTCAAATATGACGGTCCTGGAGCTTTCTGAATTTGTGAAAACTCTGGAAGAGAAATTCGGCGTTAGTGCGGCTGTTCCTGTGACTATGGCTGCTGCGTCGCCGGGTGCTGAGGCTGCAGAGGAAGGTGCGGCGGAGAAAACTGAATTCGATGTAGTCCTCACGGCTGTAGGCGATAAGAAAATCCAGGTCATCAAAGAGATCCGTGCCATTACGGGTCTCGGACTGAAGGAAGCCAAGGCTTTGGTCGATAACGTTCCTGGAAACGTGAAGGAAGGGATATCGAAAGAAGAGGCCGAGAGCATTAAAGGCCAACTGGAAGGGGCAGGTGCCGCGGTTGAGATCAAATAACTCACGGGGCCGGTTTTTAATGCATGAATAAAACATTTGGATGAGGGGATCAGATGAAGGCAAATGGCGGAGCTCGTTTTCGAATAAGGAGGGATTTCGGAAAAATCGAGAAAATCATCGATATTCCGAATCTCATTGAAATCCAAAAGCAGTCCTACGAAAGGTTCCTGCAAAAGGATTTGCCGCCGGAGGAGAGGAAAGAGACCGGCCTTCAAGGGGCTTTCAAAAGCGTTTTTCCGATCAGCGACTTTAGCGGTTCATCGTCTTTGGAGTTTGTGAAGTACACCTTTGAGACAGCCAAATATGGAGAGGAAGAATGCCTGAACAAGGGCATGACCTATGAAGCGCCCATTAAGTTGACGGTTCGGTTGCTCGTTTTCGACACCGACGTGAGCGAGGGCACAAAGAGCATCCGAGACATCAAGGAGCAGGAAATCTACTTCGGTACGCTCCCGATGATGACGGACAGGGGCACTTTTATCGTCAACGGAACAGAACGGGTCATCGTGAGCCAGCTCCACAGGTCCCCAGGGGTTTTCTTTGACCATGACAAGGGGAAAACCCACTCCAGCGGCAAGTTGCTCTACTCTGCTCGCATCATTCCCCTGAGAGGGTCGTGGCTCGATTTTGAATTCGATCCGAAGGACCTCTTGTTCGTGCGCATTGACCGCAGGAGAAAGTTTCCTGTAACCACCTTTCTCAAGGCTCTCGGGTATTCACCCAAAGAAATTCTGGCCCAGTTCTACGAGACTGAAACGTTTATCATCAAGGAACGGGAGTGCCTCCGGGCAGCAAAATTGGAAAACCTCTTTCGCCAAAAGATCACGCGAGATATTGTTCACCCCAAGACGAAAAAAGTGCTGGCCAAAGAGGGGGACAAATACACCAAAAGGCTGCACAGTACCCTGGAATCGGCAGGCATAACCCATATCCCCATCAACCTAAAGGATGTGGAGGGGAAGGTTCTTGCTAACGATCTGGCGGATCCGTCCACTGGGGAAGTGCTGGCTAACGGCAACCAGCCTCTCACGAAGGAAATTCTCGAGATCCTCAAGGAGAAAGGAATCACTGAAGTGGAATGTCTGGTCTTGACCGCACCCGGTGTGAGCACCACGATCCGGGACACCATGTTGCTGGACAAGATTGAGGAAACAGACGAGGCAATTCTTGAAATATACCGGAAGATGAGGCCTAGCAGTCCCCCCACACAGGAAGTAGCGAACAACTTTTTCCGGTCCCTGTTTTTCAATATGTCCACCTACGACCTTTCTCCTGTTGGACGGCTCAAATTGAATTACAGACTCGATCTCGATGTGCCGCTTGAAATGCGGACACTGAGGAAAGAAGATATTATCGCCACCGTCCAGGAATTGATCCGACTCAAGAACGCCGAAGCCATGGTGGACGACATTGACAACCTGGGCAATCGGCGAGTGAGAGCCGTGGGTGAGCTCCTTGAAAACCAGTACCGCATCGGGCTCGTCAGGATGGAAAGAGCCATCAAGGAAAGGATGAGCCTTCAGGAAGTCGAGACATTGATGCCCCATGACCTGATTAACTCAAAACCGGTTTCCGCTGTGGTCAAGGAATTTTTTGGGACGAGCCAGCTTTCGCAATTCATGGATCAAACCAATCCGCTCTCAGAAGTGACGCACAAGAGGAGGCTCAGCGCTCTGGGGCCCGGAGGACTCACAAGGGAACGTGCCGGTTTTGAGGTGCGCGACGTCCACCCAACCCATTATGGACGCATCTGTCCGATTGAGACCCCTGAAGGGCCCAACATCGGTCTTATTGTTTCGCTGAGCACCTATGCGCGGGTTAATGAGTTTGGGTTTATTGAAACGCCTTATCGAGAGGTAGAGAATGGGCGGGTTATGAAGAAGATCGATTATCTGTCCGCTCTTGATGAGAAGGCCTTCCCTATCGCCCAGGCCAATGCCCCTCTGGATAAAAAAGGTCAATTCATCCGGGAGGAGGCGGCTGTTCGTATTGAGGGAGAAGCGAGCAAGGCAGCCGTATCGGACGTCAGGTTTATGGATGTTTCTCCGGACCAGCTTGTGAGCGTATCCGCTTCCTTGATCCCCTTCCTGGAGCATGATGATGCGAACCGGGCTCTCATGGGGTCCAACATGCAGCGCCAAGCCGTGCCGTTGCTGGCTGCCAAAGCGCCGCTCATCGGCACCGGGATCGAGAAAGTGGTGGCACAGGATTCGGGAGTCTCGGTGATCGCCAAAAGGGACGGGATCGTGGAAGATGTGGACGCATCACGGATTGTAATCCGGTCTGACGGCGGCACCGAACATGAGGACGAAGTGGACATTTATAAACTGGTGAAATACAAAAAGTCCAACCAGAACACGTGCTATAACCAAAAACCGATTGTCACGAAAGGCGAAATCGTCAAGAAGGGGCAGATTATAGCGGACGGCCCGGCAACGGAGTCCGGGGAACTGGCCCTGGGACAAAATGTGATGGTCGCTTTCATGTCTTGGGGCGGTTACAATTTCGAGGATTCCATCATCGTCAGTGAGAGGGTGGTGAAGGAAGATATCTACACCTCCATTCACATTGAGGAATTCGAGGTTGTCTCGCGGGATACAAAACTGGGCAAGGAAGAAATCACGCGAGATATTCCCAACGTGGGTGAGGAGGCGCTGAGAGATCTCGATGAGAGCGGTATCATCAAGATAGGTGCGGATGTCAATCCGGGGGACATCTTGGTGGGAAAAATAACGCCTAAGGGCGAAACGCAACTGTCCCCCGAAGAGAAACTGCTGAGGGCCATATTCGGGGACAAGGCCGGCGATGTGAAGGATTCTTCCCTCAGGGTTCCGCCGGGTGTGGAAGGGATCGTCATCGATACCAAGGTTTTTTCCAGAAGAGGGGTTGAAAAGGATCTACGAAGCCTTTCCATCGAAGCCGAGGAGCGAGCCAGGCTGGAAAAGGACCGTGAGGACGAGATCAACATCCTCCAAAGGAGTGCTAGGGGTAAACTCAGGGAAATCCTGGTGGGAAAGAAGCTGAAAACGAATCTGCGGGACAAAAAAACAGGTAAACTTCTGTTGAGCAACCGCAAAGAGATCACGGAGGAAGAGATTGCCCGTATTCCCGTCGAGCTCTGGTCCGGCGTGGATCTGAAAGCCCCGATGGATTTGATCGAGAAGATGGAATCGATTGTGGAAAGGTATTCAGACAAGGTGGGGCAGATCAGAACGAGCTTCGAAGAAAGGATAGATCGGCTCAGTGCGGGCGACGAACTGGCTCCGGGTGTGATCAAGATGGTCAAGGTCTATGTGGCGGTTAAGCGAAAACTCTCTGTGGGCGATAAAATGGCGGGGCGTCATGGCAATAAAGGGGTTCTCTCCCGGGTTCTTCCGGTGGAAGATATGCCCTATTTTGCGGATGGAACGCCTGTGGACATCATTCTCAATCCACTGGGGGTTCCTTCAAGAATGAACGTGGGACAAGTCCTTGAAGCGCACTTGGGCTGGGCTTCTCGCGAACTGGGGAGACAGGTGGGCGAACTGCTCCGAAATTTGAAGGACACGGCGCTTCTGAAAAAGAAACTCATGGATGTGTTTTCCGCGGAGCAATTTAAAACCTACTTCAAATCGACAGACGACACGGAACTGGTGAACAGGGCGGAATTGCTTGAAAACGGAGTCCATATGGCCTCTCCGGTTTTTGACGGCGCCAATGAAGAAGAAATCAAGAAATGCTTGCTGAGAGCCGGGCTGCCTGTGACGGGGCAAACGACCCTCTACGATGGTCGGACAGGAGAACCTTTTGATCAGCAGGTGACGGTAGGCATCCTCTACGTTATGAAACTGCATCACTTGGTTGACGACAAGTTGCATGCACGCTCCATTGGACCTTACTCCCTGGTCACACAGCAGCCTTTGGGAGGGAAAGCGCAATTTGGCGGCCAGAGGCTTGGGGAAATGGAAGTATGGGCCATGGAGGCCTACGGAGCGGCTTACTCGTTGCAGGAGTTCCTCACGGTCAAATCGGATGACGTGGCAGGAAGGACCCGGATGTATGAAAGAATCGTTAAGGGGAACAACATCCTCGAAGCGGGTTTGCCCGAGTCTTTCAAGGTTCTGGTCAAGGAATTGCTGAGCCTCGCCTTGGAGGTCCAGCTTTTTGAGGATAGCGAAGCCTAAGGGATTGACGATCGACGATTAACGATTGTCGGTCAGAAGGCAAAAGGCGCAAGCCGTAAGCTGAAAGGCTATGAATAATAACCGTGAGCCTTAAGCCTTATGCCCTGAGCCTCAGAGCTTCAGCTAAGATCGAAGGAATGTTACGACGGTTTTCTTGAAAGTCTAAGGTCGGGATTGGCGGTTCAATCGTCAATCATAAATCGTAAATTCAAATATGCAGGAGAGAAGACATTGGAAGAGCTATACAATTTCTTTTCAAAGCCAAAAGACCCGTCCAGTTACAATGCGGTCAAGATTTCTCTGGCGTCACCTGAAAAGATCCGAGAAAGATCTCACGGAGAAGTCAAGAAGCCCGAGACCATAAACTACCGGACTTTCAAGCCGGAGCGAGATGGGCTTTTCTGCTCGAAGATTTTCGGTCCCATCAAGGACTATGAGTGCAATTGCGGCAAGTACAAGAGGATGAAACATAGGGGCATTGTCTGTGAAAAGTGCGGTGTGGAGGTGATCCAATCTAAAGTGCGGCGGGAGCGCATGGGACACATCGAGCTCGCGTCCCCGGTTGCGCACATATGGTTCCTCAAATGCCTGCCTTCCAAGATCGGCAATCTGGTCGATCTCACGTTGAAAGACCTGGAAAGGGTCCTTTATTTTGAGAACTATATCGTCATAGATCCCAAGGATACGCCTTTGACCAGAGGCACCCTTTTGACGGACGAGCAACTGCGCCGAGCCAAGGAAGAGTACGGGGATAAGTTTGATGCGGGAATCGGCGCCGAAGCCATTCAGCGAATGTTGCGTGAACTGGATCTGGAATCTCTTTCGGCCGTACTTCGCGCCGACATGATGGAGACGAAATCAGACGCAAAAAGAAAGAAACTGGCAAAACGGCTCAAGGTAATCGATGCTTTCAGAGAATCGAAAAACCGGCCGGAGTGGACCATCTTGGACGTGATTCCGGTGCTCCCCCCCGACCTGAGGCCGCTGGTTCCCCTCGACGGTGGACGATTCGCGACCTCGGATCTCAACGACCTTTACAGAAGGGTCATCAATCGAAATAATCGACTCAAGAGGCTCTTGGAGCTCAATGCCCCGGAGATCATTGTCCGAAATGAAAAGAGGATGCTTCAGGAAGCTGTTGACGTTCTCTTCGACAACGGGAGAAGGGGAAAAGTGGTCACCGGCGCGAACAAAAGACCTTTCAAGTCATTGAGCGACATGCTGAAGGGCAAGCAGGGACGTTTCCGACAGAACCTCCTAGGAAAGCGGGTCGACTATTCCGGCCGATCCGTGATCGTCGTCGGGCCTGATCTCCGACTGCATCAGTGCGGCCTTCCTAAGAAAATGGCTTTGGAGCTTTTCAAGCCTTTTATTTACAACAAGCTCGATGAGAAGGGCCTGGCAACGACCATAAAGTCTGCGAAAAAGATGGTTGAAAGGGAGACCCCGGAGGTTTGGGATGCTTTGGACGAGGTGGTCCGGGAATACTGTATATTATTGAACAGGGCCCCGACCCTTCATCGACTCGGTATTCAGGCCTTCGAGCCGATACTGATAGAAGGTAAGGCCATTCAGTTGCACCCCCTGGTGTGCACGGCCTTCAATGCGGACTTTGACGGAGATCAGATGGCGGTCCACGTGCCCTTGTCCATCGAGGCCCAGATCGAAGCCAGAGTGCTCATGATGTCCACGAACAATATTCTCTCCCCCGCCAATGGGGATCCGATTATCGTTCCCAGCCAGGATATCGTCCTGGGCATCTACTACATGACCCGCGAAAGGCTCTTTTGCAAGGGAGAAGGGAAAATTTTTTCCAGCCCAGCCGAAGTGAGAATGGCATACGACGCGGGGGCGCTGGATCTCCATGCTGCCATTAAGGTTCGGATTGACGGCAAGATTGATGAGACCACCACGGGTCGGGTGCTCCTTTACGAAGTACTTCCCACAAACCTTCCCTTTGCTTTGATTAACAAGGTCATGGGGAAAAAGGAACTGCGCTCTCTGATCAATGAGTCTTATCGAAGGGAAGGAACCAAAGCGACCGTCATATTGTCCGACCGGCTCAAGGACATCGGTTATAAATATGCGACCTTGTCGGGAATATCCATTTCTATGAAGGATATGACGATCCCCACTCGAAAGTCGGAAATCATCGACAGGGCCGAGAAAGAAGTGAAGCGGGTAGACGATCAATACAAAGGCGGACTCATCACCGACGGAGAAAAGTACAACAAGGTGGTCGACATATGGGCCCAGTCCACGGAATCCATTGCCTCAGAAATGATGAATGAGATGGGAATTGAGGAGGTCACAGGACCCGACGGAAACAAGCTTAAAACGAGTAGTTTTAATCCTATTTACATGATGGCGGATTCCGGCTCCAGGGGAAGCAAGGACCAGATGAGGCAGTTGGCCGGAATGAGAGGTCTCATGGCCAAGCCTTCGGGCGAGATTATCGAGACGCCAATCACCTCCAATTTCCGGGAAGGCCTTACAGTTCTCCAGTATTTCATCTCTACTCATGGTGCCCGGAAAGGCTTGGCGGACACCGCCTTAAAGACCGCCAATTCCGGTTATCTGACGAGGCGATTGGTTGATGTGGCTCAGGATACCGTGATAACCGAAGAAGACTGCGGAACCCTTGACGGCATTTACGTTGCAGCACTCATTGAAGGTGGAGAAATCATTCAGCGGGTGGGAGACCGGGTGCTCGGCAGGGTGGCCTTGGAAGACGTTTATGACCCGGTAACAGGGGAACTTCTCGTTGCTGCAAACGAGGAAATAACCGAAGACAAGGTGAAAAAGATCCAGAATGCGGGGCTCGAAAAAATCAGGATTCGATCGGTGCTGACGTGCCAGGCAAAGCGAGCCAGCTGACGATGAGAACCTTTCACATCGGAGGGACAGCCAGCAAAAGGGTTGAGCAGACGACCATTGAAGCCCGAAACGGAGGAAAGGTCTCTTTCCAGAACCTCAAGACGGTTCAAAACGTGGAGGGCAGCTTCGTGGTAATGAACCGCAACGGGGAGATTGCCATACTGGGCAAAGGCGGAAGAGAGATTGAACGCTATCCCATCATCTACGGTGCCACCTTGAAGGTTAAAAACGGCCAGACCATCCAACCGAACCAGGTTCTTGCGGAATGGGACCCTTTTAACATTCCCATCCTTACGGAAATGTCGGGGGTGGTCAAGTTTGGGGACATCCTCGACGGGGTCAGCATGCAGGAGAGGAGGGACAAGGTTACCGGGAAGATAAGCCGGGTTATCGTGGAATCACGGGAGATGGATCTTAGACCACGCATTTCCATCAAAGACAGCGAGGGGGGCACTGCTTTGATTCCCGGAACCGCGAAGGGGGCGGCGCGATACCACCTGCCTATCGGTGCGATCATCATGGTCAATGAAGGTGAGGTCGTCGAAGCGGGGACTGTCTTGGCGAAGATCCCGCGAGAAACGACCAAAACCAAGGATATCACAGGGGGCCTACCGCGGGTTGCGGAGCTTTTTGAAGTCAGAAAACCAAAGGAGCACGCCATTCTCAGTGAAATAGACGGTGTGGTCTCCTTCGGCCAATACAGCAAAGGCCGCAGGAAGGTGACCATAACCCCCGATGTGGGTGACTCCATCGATTACTTTATCACCAAAGGCAAGCATATCAGCGTCTTGGAAGGTGATTATGTCCGGGCCGGTGAACCGCTCATGGACGGTTCCGCCAATCCCCATGACATCCTGAGGATCCGTGGGATCAAGGAGTTGGCCAAGTACCTGGTGGACGAAGTGCAAGAGGTTTACCGGCTTCAGGGGGTGAGTATTAACGATAAGCATATTGAGGTCATCGTCCGGCAGATGCTCAGACAGGTGACGGTCACGGATGCGGGTGACTCCAATTTTCTCCTGGGGGAGCACGTGGAACGGTGGCGTTTTGAAGAGGAAAATAAGAGGATTACAGAACAAAAGGGGAAACCCGCGACGGCGGAGCCCCTTCTTCTGGGGATCACCAAAGCCTCTTTGAGCACAGAGAGCTTCATATCCGCCGCCTCTTTCCAGGAAACAACAAAAGTGCTCTCGGATGCCGCTGTAGCGGGAAAAGTGGACTATCTCAAGGGTTTGAAGGAAAACGTGATTATGGGCCGGCTGATCCCCGCCGGGACAGGACTGCCTTCTTACAGAAATCTCGACATCGAAATCGCTGCGGAATCTTAGTGCACCTTTGGCTCAAACGGAAGGGGCTTCCCCTGGGAGGATGACGATTCCCCGAAAGGCGATATCATGAGCCAGCTGAAGGCTTAAGGCATAAGGCGCAAGGAAGAAGCAGCAGAATGATTGATTTGCCTTGGGCCTTATGCCTCGCGCCTTAGGCGAGGCCATGGGCTCTGTAAAGGTATTGAGCTTTTATGCTGTATTTCCAC
>JARRRH010000044.1:0-9200 GCA_037380925.1 Deltaproteobacteria bacterium
AAGCCGTCTCAAGATTCTCTTCCGTAGACACTACCTTTCCCCTCATGAGCATGAGATAGCGTCGGGCATGCACGGACTCTGCTTCTGAGACAGCTCGGAACAAGCGTGCGATTCCTTGGTAGCCTTCCAGGTCCGCCTTTCTTGCAAAAGCCTCATTCCTAACGGCAGCCTTGGATTCTCCTGCAAAAGCGTAGGCAAGATTCTTTTCCGTCTTATCCGCCATGGCCGCACTCTCCGGATCAATTATTTTAGAGGCAATATAGGGCAAAGGCTCGTGCCGGTCAAGGCGCAAACTCAATCTCTTGCGCCGGTTTTTCCTTGACAAGGGATGCTTAATGGGCCTTGATTGTGCCCTGTAGGATGACAAGATAAAAAAATTTACAGGAGGTGGCCAATGGGCCGGAAGGTATTGGTGGGATTTGATGAATCGGAAAATGCCATGAGAGCTGTGGAATTTGTAGCCAAATCCTTTACTTCAGATCACGAAGTCGTGCTCTTTCATGTGGCCCTGGACACGGCAGCCATATGCAGCCTCAACAGTCCTGAACTGGTGCCCCTGTTTTTGGAGCATCAGGTCCAGTTTTGCACCCTGGAGGACAAGAAAAAAGAACTGGTCAACCAAGGTATGGAGAAAGCGAAACAGCTCCTCATGGATGCCGGATTCCAGGACAAAAACGTCCGTTTCAAGGTGCAAACCAAAAAGAAAGGTGTGGCAAGAGACATCGCCGCCGAAGCCCATACCGGCTACCAGGCCGTGGTCTTGGGCAGGCGGGGAGTCTCCGGTGTGGAAGAGTTCTTCCTGGGAAGCGTTTCACAGAAAGTCCTTCATGCAACAAAAGACATATCGGTTATCGTGGTGAGCTGATTACATGGCGACATTGTGCCGTGCTTTATGCCGCCAACCCCTCTCGTTTGAGGATCTCGCCTCTTGAGCTGATGGTGACTTCTTCGAGAGGGATTTTTTTCCCCGCAGATTCTATGGCACGCTTCACGATCGAGGGGAGCGCTGAACAGCAGGGCACTTCCATATCCAAGATCGTCACCTCTTTGATATCCGCTTCTCTGAAAATGTCGGTAAACTTCTTCGCGTAACCCTTCACATCATCAAACTTGGGACATCCCATCATGACCACTTTGCCCTTAAGAAAATCCCGGTGGAAATGGGGATAAGCCACAGGAGTGCAGTCCGCCACCACCAGCAGGTGCGCTCCGTGAAGAAAAGGGGCCGTGGGAGGCACCAGCCTGATCTGCACGGGCCAATGCGTGAGGGCGGAAGGGGATTCGTTTTGAACAGCTGCGTCACTGGCCGTTTCCCGTGATGGGGAAGGCGCAAAGGTTTGGATTCTGGAAGAAGGACATCCGCACGCCATGGTCAACTCTTCAGCCGGCTCTTCCCTTTCCTGAGAAGCCAGATATTCTTCCACAGCTTCTTCATCAAATTCTTCCGCAACCCTTTCTTCAACGCTCAGGGCTCCTTTCGGGCATTCGCCGATACATGCACCGAGGCCGTCACAGTATTTCTCCGCCACGATCTTCGCTCTTCCATCAACAATCTGTATGGCGCCCTCGGCACAGGACGGTACGCACGCCCCGCACCCATCGCAGCGTTCATCATCGATGTGTATGATTTTCCTTTTAACTTTCATGGAATCCTCCTCGGTTTTATGCTGGGGTCTTGTTCTGCTTACACGCAAACGCTTTCTTGTACTAAGTTCGCCGCCCCCTCACCTAACCTCTCCCTCTAAGAGGCTGTGCCGTAATTCACTTTTCGCGCTCTTCTGTCATTTCGAGCGCAGCGAGAAATCTTGAGGCCCCAAACCCTTACAAATTCCAGATTCCTCGGCTATCGCGTCGGAATGACATTATGACACAGCCTCTAAAGGGGGAGAGGAAATTGGGGAAAGAATCTCTCTGGCCACGTCACGGCCGGTCTCGGTCAGCAGCGATTGACCTATTGTGCTGTTGAGCTCTTCGGGGATCATCGGGGATTTCTTGTTCTGTTCTTCAAGGTTGGCGATTTGGTCTGCATCGTAGACACACTTAAAATTCGTGCTTTCCTCGGAACGAGGGTGATGATGGTGGCCGATGATGTCACACACCTCCTCGATCATGGCCTCCGCCGCACCGAGCGACTCCAGAATGTCCCTTGCTACCTCGAGCCCTTCTTCCTCATGAACCTCGGATGCAGTGTCCTGGCGCTTTTTGTCCGCCTCTTTGAATCCCGTGTCATGCAAATAAGCCGCTGCCAGTATCACTGCAAGATCCCCCCCTTCCTTTTTGCCGATCCTTTCCGCGTACCGGGCGACACGGCCCGCATGGCCGACCCTTTTGAAATCCTTGTTGAAATACCGCTTCATCTCGATAGCCACCCGATCCTTCAAGAGATCTTCCTTTTGAGCGATCAGCTCAGGTGGCAGATTCCCGATGCACTGCTCCGCATATTTGCAGTAGGAAGCGCATCCGAAATCCAGGCCGGGATTCAGAAACCGGTGGCCACATTTTTTGCATCGCCGCGTAGTATCGTCTTTGAAGAACTCGACCGAGTTCCCGCACTGGGGACACTCAACTTCGAAAATGGCTCCCGGTTTCCAGTACCGGCTGTCTTGTCCAGGGCACTTCATCCTTTCTCCCCCTCTGGATTGACGATTTTCAATTGCCGATTCACGAACCGAAGTGCCTAGAATGCCTAAAGTTCAAAATCAATTCGGAACCACGGCTCAACAACAAGGCCCAATCCCCCAATTCCCCAATCCCTCAATTCCTAAATCATCAATCGTCAATCATCGATCGTCAATCTTCAACCTCCCAGTATGGCCTTCAAATCCTCTTCCGGCGTGCTGATGGGCATGATGTTGAAGTGTTTCACCAACACATCCAGAACATTGGGCGTGATGAAGGCCGGCAGACTCGGCCCCAGCCTGATGTTTTTGATGCCCAAATGGAAAAGGGTCAAGAGAATGGCCACAGCCTTCTGTTCGTACCACGACAAAATCATGGACAAGGGAAGCTGGTTCACCTCTGTATTGAAAGCCTTGGAAAGAGCCAGAGCAATCTGAATCGCCGAGTAAGCATCGTTGCACTGACCGACGTCCAAAAGCCTCGGTATTCCTCCAATATCCCCCAGGTCTTTATCAAAGAACCGGAATTTGCCGCACGCCAGGGTCAGGACAACACAGTCTTGCGGCACCTGTTCCACAAACCGGGTGTAGTAATTCCGTCCGGGCTTGGCCCCGTCGCATCCGGCCACCAGGAAAAAGTGCCTGATTGCTCCGCTTTTGACCGCTTCAATCACTTTGTCCGCCACGCCCATAACCGCGTTGTGGCCGAAACCGCACATCACATATTTCCCATTGCTGTCCTGAGGGAACCCGGGCATCTGGAGGGCCTTTTCAATGACGGGAGCAAAGTCTTTGTCCCCAATGTGCTTTAATCCCGGCCAGCCGACGAGTCCGGTTGTGAAAATATTGTCTTTGTATGAGCCCTGGGGTTTCTGGATGCAGTTTGTTGTCATGACGATAGCACCGGGGAACCGGCCGAACTCCCTGATTTGGTTTTGCCAGGCTGTTCCGAAGTGGCCGTAGAAGTGGGGATATTTTTTCAGTTCAGGATATCCGTGGGTGGGAAGCATTTCCCCGTGGGTGTACACCGTGATCCCCTTACCTTCCGTCTGTTTCAGGATCTCCTCCATGTCTTTCAGGTCATGCCCGGAAACCAGGATCGCCTTACCTTGCCTCGCACCGAGCGGAACCTTGGTGGGAACAGGATGACCATAGGCGCCGGTATTGGCGGCATCAAGAAGCTCCATGGTTCTCAGGTTGATTTCCCCGCATTTCAAAACCAGATTAACCCAGTCGTCAAGGGTTAGATTTTTGTTCAGTGGTGCAACCAAGCCTTCATGGATGAAGGCATAAACCCGCTCATCCTCTTGGCCAAGAATCTGGGCATGATCCGCATAGGCACATACCCCTTTGATGCCGAACAACAATGTGTGTTGCAGGGCCAGTATGTCGGGATCAACGGTTGCGTCGGATTTGAGTCCCACACCTTCGCCTTGCTTGACCATGTCGGCGATTGTGCCCGTAGGCTTGAACGTTGCCGGCCCCTCTCCAAAATCCGTTTTTCCACCCGCTGCTTTCACTTTCTCCTTCAACTGGTCTCGAAGCGCTACACACTGGCTGATAAGAGGCAGGAATCGCTCCGGGTCAAAGTTCACATTTGTCAGCGTTGAAAAGGCCGCCTCGCAAGTAAACACATCGACACTGCGATCACGGACCCCCACCCTTCGTCCCTCTACAGCGTAAAGTGCAAGACCCCTGAGCGCGTAGACCAAAAGATCCTGCAAGGCCGCCACATCGGGCTGTTTACCGCAAACACCAATCTTGGTACATCCCTCTCCTTTGGCCGTTTGCTCACATTGATAACAAAACATATCGTGCCTCCTTTCCAAAAAGCTGTTTCAAGGATTTCTCATTTTCCTAAAAAGAATACCTGAAACTTTCTCGTCTCCGCTTTGACTTAAGTCAAGAAAGAGCATTTTTTTCGCCCCTGGCGGTAAACAGCGTCTTTGTAAACAAGAGAGATCCAAACCACCATTTTTGAACCTTACGAAGATACTCCCATATATTAATCAGTGCCCGTCCAGAAGTGAAAATCTGCAACGAGGGGCAGTAACTTAAGTCTCCATCCGGAAATGAGCAATTTTTCGCAAGATCAAGGAAATCAAGGAATTGCGCGTCCCGCCCGGAGGCGGGAACAAGGAATACTGCAGATTGACAACGAGATTGCGGAAAAGGGCCATTTCTCGATGGAAACTACTCTATCTTTGCCCGATAGAGACGGAGGCTGTTTGAAACCACCGTGATGCTGCTTACGGCCATGGCAAAGGCCGCCAGAATGGGGTTCAGCTGTCTCAGATAATGGGGCATAAATAGAAGAGGATAGAGCGCACCAGCTGCTACAGGGATGAGAATGATATTATAGAAAAAAGCCCAGAAAAGGTTCTGCCGGATGGTCCGCATGGTCGCCTTGCTGAGGTGGATTGCCCGGGAAACACCGTTCAGGCTCCCGCTTGCCAGGATAACATCACCCGTCTCAATGGCTACGTCGGTTCCTGTTCCAATGGCCAGACCCACATCGGCCTGAGCCAGAGCCGGGGCATCATTGATGCCGTCCCCCACCATGCCAACTATGTTTCCTTCCTCTTGAAGCGCTTTGACTCTTGATGACTTGTCTTCTGGGCGGACCTCGGCCATGAGATCATCGATACCGACTTCTGAACCAATCGCCCTGGCGGTCTTCTCATTGTCCCCGGTGAGCATAATCACCTTCAGTCTCTGCTTGTGAAGCGCTTCGACAGCCTCTTTGGACTCGGGTTTCATCCTGTCTGCCACGGCAATCAAACCCGCTATCTTGAGATCCACAGCCACCACCATCACCGTTTTTCCCTGGTCCTGCAGAGCCTGGATCTGTTCGGATGCGCCGTTCAGGGCCAAGCCTGTTTCTAGAAACCATTTGGGCTTTCCCACGAGCACTTCACTCCCCTTGAGATGCGCTCTCACACCGAAACCTCTAAGGGCTTTGAAGGAGTCAGGCTCCAGGAGGGTGATGCCTCGATTTCCAGCCTCGGTAACGACAGCCCGCCCCAAGGGATGTTCCGAGCCTCTCTCGACTGAAGCCCCGAGTCTCAGAAGCTCTTTTTCATCATGGACAACCGGGTTGTAAACAACCACGTCAGTGACCATGGGTTTGCCGAGGGTAATGGTCCCTGTTTTATCCAGCACGACGGTGTCCAGTTTCGCGGCCCTCTCCAAAGCCTCACTGTTCTTGAAGAGAATCCCCTTTTCAGCCCCTTTGCCGGTCCCCGCCATAATGGCCGTCGGTGTGGCAAGGCCTAAGGCGCACGGACAGGCAATAACCAGCACCGCCACCATCCGGATCATGGCCGGCACAAATGCCCCGCCCAAAAACCACCACAAAAGGAACGTAAGAAAGGCAATCCCCATCACACCGGGAACGAACACAGCCGCCACCCTGTCAGCGAGGGCCTGAATAGGCGCCTTGCTTCCCTGGGCCTCCTGGACCATGTGAATGATCTGGGCAAGCGCGGTTTCCTTACCCACTTTCTTGGCCTCGAATTTGAGCAGGCCCTCACCGTTTATGGTGCCGGCGGCCACAGCGGCGCCCCGTCTTTTATCCACAGGGATCGGCTCACCCGTCAACATGGACTCATCCACGGACGATTCCCCTTCCATAACAACTCCGTCTACCGGGATGGATCCTCCGGGGCGCACAATTACAGTGTCCCCAACATGGACCTGCGTTAAAGGGATCTCCCGTTCTTGGCCGTCTATCAAGACAGTCGCTGTCTTAGGACGAAGGCCCATCAATTTGCGGATGGCACCGCCGGTCCGGCCCTTCGTCCTTGATTCCAGCATCTTCCCCAGCTTGATAAGGGTGATGATGACCGCGGACGTTTCGAAATAGACGTGTGTACCCAGCACCGGGAAAAGGAGCAGGGCCAGGGAATAGAAATAGGCGACGGATGAGCCCATGGCCACCAGAACATCCATGTTGGCACTGCTGTTTCTGAGGCTCTTTAATCCTCCAGTGTAATAGTCCCATCCGGTATAAAACTGCACCGGGGTTGCCAGCACCAAGAAAAGCCAATTGACCCAGGCGGCATGGCTCCATGCGCCGGTGACGCCGAAGTCTCTTCCCATGCTCAGAAAAAAGAGCGGTGTAGCGAAGAGGATGCCGACAAGAAATTTTCTGGTCTGATCTTTGATCTCTCGCTTGCGGGCTGCAAGCTCCGCATCTTCTTCTTCCACCGCCTCATCCGGCCTAACAGCGCCGTAGCCTGCCTTTTCTATAGCAGCGACCATGTCATCTACGCTCGTGAGACCGGGAATATACGACACCACGGCCCGCTCTGAGGCAAAATTGACCGAAGCATCCAGGACGCCGGGAACCTTTTTCTTGAGGGTCCTTTCGATGGTCATGGCGCAATTCACACAGCTCATACCTGTCACGGGGATCTCAATGCTAGACCGAGCCACCCCATACCCGGCGTCTCGTATTTTCTCCACAATCGTCTCGGGTTGAACCGAATCCGGGTCATAGGAGATGGCTGCCTGCTCGGATGCGAAATTGACGTTCGCCTCCTTCACGCCCGGCACTTTCTTGACTGCTCTTTCGATGTTCATAGCGCAATTGGCGCAACTCATACCCGTGACGGGCAAGCTTATTTTTTCTTCAGCCAAAAAACTCACCTCACTTCACATGGCGATCTTATTCAGCCGGGTAATTAATCTCCTTCAGCGTATCCTTGATCTTCTCCAAGCTGGCCGGCGCATCCCATGAAACCGTGACCTGCTTTGATCCAACATCTCCTTTTACTTCGGAAACTCCCGAAATGTCAGTAATTTCTCGTTCGATGGTCATCACGCAATGACCACAACTGATATTAGGGATCGACAATGTTGTTTTTTCCATGTTGAGCCTCCTCATTTCCTACTAATCTAATAGATAATAATGCATAGACATAAGTCAAGTTGCCTTGTTCAATGAGGGTTTAAGGGCCAATAGATTAGGGCTTTTGTTCTTGCTGTTCGCGGGACAGGAGTTGTATGGTGGCAAAATCACAGGGACCTCTGAAAAACTTCAGCAAGGAGAAGAGACATGAAAGAAAAAGATATGGGAGCGGACACCTCCTTGGTCCAGAAGTACCGGCAGGCGGCGAGCGTGATTTGCAAACAGGGCATGGTGCCCTTTCCGGTTAACGAAACGACCATTGCGATCATTCAAAATGTCATCGGGGACAACCAAGAAGAGCTCGACTTCGTCTCAGGCTTTGCCAAGAAGCCTTCTCAAACCATGGAAGAGTTGAAGAAATCCACCGGTCTTCCCGAGGAAAAGATTGACAGGCTGGCAACAAGCCTCGCTTCAAAAGGGCTCATATTCAACCAGCCCAGTTCATCCGGTGTGATGGTATACCGTCTGCTTCCTCTCATGAACGTAGGCGTTCTGGAGTACAAGTTCATGGGAGAACTCAAAGGCGATGAAGAGGAAAAAGAGCTTGCCGACTTGTTCGAAAAGCTCATAGAGGAGGTGAGGGAGCAGATCCAGGAAAACTACGACAACCTCGTTCCCCTGTTCAAGGCAGCCCCGCCCGTGGACCGAACCGTTCCCATGCGCACCACAGAGGACGGAAAACCCATCAGGGTCATTTCCCTGGATAAAAAAGTCGACGTGCCGGAGGAGTTCATCCTGCCGAGTCAGACGGTGGAGGAAATCATCGAGAAATTCGAGGACATTGCCGTGGGACACTGCTTCTGCCGCCAGCGGCGCAGAACCCTGGGGGGCTCGTGTGATCTCGACGCACCGCTCTTGAACTGTTTTACTTTCGGCAAATCCGCGCGCCACGTTGTGGCCCAGGGCTTCGCAAAAATGGTTACCAAAGAAGAGGCGCTCAGAATCATGAAGGAAGCAGAAGAGGCCGGGCTCGTTCACAAGGCCTTCCATCCCGGCTCGAATGTGTCCCGGCCGGAAACCAGCATTTGCAACTGCTGCAAGGACTGCTGCGACACCCTCAATTTCTGGCGTGACGGGGCCTTGCCTCTGATCAATTCCACCTATTATCTGTCTTTGATCGACCAGGACGCCTGCACGGGCTGCGGCATCTGTGTGGACCGTTGCCCGACAGAGGCCATTACTCTGAACAAGGACGGCGTGGCGCAACGGGATGAGGCCGCTTGCTTCGGGTGCGGGATTTGTGCCCGGTTCTGCCCGGAAGAAGCCGTGTCTCTGAAAGAGGGATTGCGGAGAGTTTTTGTCCTTCCACCGCGTTTGCGAGAGTCTCTCCGTGGGTGACAGCGGGCATTACCAGAAACGTCAAGTTGAAGGGCCATCCAGCATTGAGTGAAGTACGGACAAGGCTGGCGCTTATCGCCCAACCTTGTCCCGCAATGTGGTTTGGGCGGGGATAAACCCCGCCCCTACAACGCTGCTGGAACATCCACCCCCAATGAAAGGCCTAGCGCCAGCAATATCCGGGGCCGTAACCCATGCCGGGCCCATAGCCCCTCATATGCCGTCCATGGTATCCCGGACCGTGGTGACCATAACCCGCGCCCGGGCCGTACTCCCATCCTCTTCCAGGACCTATGCCGAAGCGGGCGGCATTCGGATCAACCTTTCGGACC
>JARRRH010000045.1:0-9150 GCA_037380925.1 Deltaproteobacteria bacterium
ATTGACCCGGAGCGCGCCCCGTTTTATACTTCATAACACTGGTCGTCAACATGCCTTTGAAATGAGCTTTTTGGTTGCATAAGTATTTGTTTTTACACAGTGCGTGATTTTACTTGCAATACAAGTCCCTTTTTTCGCACCGCCAAGGCAGGGGCATGGGGGTCTCTTTTCAAAAACGAGAAGGCCGGTGCCCGGCACACAGCGTAAGGCAAGGCATTAGGCGGGCGGAAGGCCTCCTGCGGAAACGGCCATGAAAAGCCTTCCATGGAATGGATTGATGATGGTCTCCGCCCGCCTTGGGGGCACCTTTCTGCAAAGTCTTTCCCCGGTTCCCCTCGTTTTTGAAAAGAGACCCCCCATGCCTCTGCAACATCGCGAAACGGTTTTTGGACAAGAATGACTTCATAAGCTGAGCGGAGCAAGAAAAGAAAGGAGATCCTTATGGCTGTTTCTTGCGAAAAAGAGGGTAGAATTGTGACGATTAGACTCGATCTGACAGAGACGCTGAATCGCGTTGATGCCCAGACCTTTCAGAGGTTGAGCAGCTCATTGATGGATTTTCGAGACGATCCCGATGCGTGGGTCGGCATTATCACGGGCACGGGTGAAGTCTTTACCACCGGTGCCGACCACGACACGGTCTTGCGGCCATGGGCTGATAAGGCGTTTCAGGCGCCTCCGCTGATTATGCGAGGCCTCGATATTTGGAAACCTTTGATCGCAGCCATCAACGGTCCAGCGCGGGGCACCGGGCTTGAGATTGCACTCGCCTGTGATATTAGGATTCTCTCTGATAACGCGTACTTACAATTGCCCGAGGTAGGGCGAGGACTGATACCGGGCTTGGGTGGAACGCAAAGATTGCCGCGGATGGTCTCCTCAGCCAGAGCGGCGGAGATGATATTGCTGGGCACCCCTATAAGTGCCGAAGACGCCTATCGGCTCGGACTGGTTAATAAGGTTGTTCCTTTAACTGAGCTTTTGGCCACAGCGAAGGAGTGGGCAGCCAAGATCTGTGAGAATGGCCCCCTTGGGGTTCGAAGAGCCAAAGAGGCCATGATTCGGGGTAGAGACATGGCTCTCCAAGACGGATTAAGCCTGGAACTGGCCTTCTTCGAGGAAGTGCTTCGAAGTAAGGATTATCAGGAAGGGCTTCAAGCATTAGCTGAGCAAAGAAAACCGGAATACAAGGGAGAATAGAAAGGTGAGAAGAGAAAGCGAATGGAGAGGGCAACAGAGAACGAAGGCATGCATTATGAAGGTCACTGCATTAGACCGCCTCCCGAGGCCTCCAGCATCCTCCTTCAGGTCACGTTGGGGTGCTCCCACAACAAATGCACCTTTTGCGGGACCTATAAGGACAAACGGTTTCAGATAAAGGACGATAACATCCTCCTGAGCGATATCCTGTTCGCCTCAAAGTATATGAAGAGACAGGACCGGGTCTTCCTCATGGATGGCGATGCGTTGATTATTCCCCAGAAGAGGTTGATGTGGATCCTGGAGAGAATCAAGGAACATCTTCCCTGGGTCAAACGGGTCGGCTCCTATGCCAATACCAAAAGCATTGGGTCGAAATCCCTCGAACAATTGACCGAACTGAAGCAGAATGGGCTGGGCATGATCTATCTCGGTGTTGAGACCGGGGATGATGAGATCCGTAAAAAGATCAATAAGGGCTCAAGCGCGAAGCGCTGCCTGGAGATGGGCAGAAGGGTGAAGAATGCAGGGATGCAGCTTACGGTCACCCTGCTTCTGGGAATTGCCGGGCGGGAGAAATCTCTGCAACATGCCCGGGCGACCGGAGAGCTCATAAGCGCCATAGATCCCGACTATGCCAGCGCCCTGACCGTAATATTGATTCCCGGTACGCCCCTTTGGGAAGAATATGAGCGGGGTGATTTCCAAATGCCCGATGAACGGGGGCTGCTCATGGAGATGAAGGAGATGATCACCCACACCAACTTGAGCCACGGCCTCTTCTCCTCCAGCCACGCATCCAACTACCTGCCGGCGAGGGTGTGGCTCCCAGAGGGTAAGCAGGAACTCCTGGATTTGATCGACGCGGCCCTGAAGGGAGACATCGCGCTCAAGCCGGAGTGGTTGCGAGCGTTCTAAAGCCTTAAGCGAGCAAGTTCTATTCCAAGTCTGGCGCAAATACCAAACCCACCCCGATCAGGTCGGGGTGGGTTTTTTGCAGTTCAAGGCGAAGATTTTCACTTCGCCAAGATATAAACGACCCCCAAGTTCCCGTCGATTTTGACCTTCTGACCGGTCTTGATTTTTTGGGTTGCTTCCAGGCAGCCTGCAACAGCAGGAATGCCGTATTCCCTTGCCATGATGACGGGGTGGGCCAGGGCGCCGCCACCATCGGTTATAAGTCCTTTAATGAAGCTAAAGGCCACAGTCCATGCGGCGGAAGTGCCCGGGGCGACCAGAATCTCACCGTCCTTAAGCTCAGACAGCCGATCTGCCCCCATGATGACCCTGGCCACGCCCTCTACCACACCGGGAGCTGCAGCAGCACCGTAAAGGTCGGCCTTCAACTCTTCTCTCACGATGGGAACTTGGGTCGATACAGAAAGGGTAGGATCACTTCTCAAAACATCTTGCGCTTTCGTTATATCTCCGTAAAATGGTGGCGGATCCAAATTGTAGCTCTTCTCCCACGCCGCCTTTCTCCTCTCCACATAGGGGCGCAGGTTGACATCTCCCATGGGAATGGCGGCCTTCCTTATCTCGTTAACATGCAAAAAATGGATGTCCTCAGGATCATCGATGCATCCAGCATCAGCAAATCGCCTTGCAAATTCAGTCACGATCCACCGACCCATGGCCCCACATAGAAATCGCAAAAATAGGTATGGTCTTCACTCCAGTAACCGGATTTTTGGGCCGATTTCATTAATGTACCGAACCATTCCCGCTTCTCCGCAGGCAACCTGCCCAACACCTCTTTTTCCGTTTTCTCCCGTTCCTGGATATGAGCGGCATGCTCGTTGTCGAATGCAAAGGTCTCCTGCGGCATGAGCAGCTTGATTCGACCGATGGCCAGACTGGGCTTTTCGACCCATGCAGGGTTGTCATAACCATGCATCCGTTCGCACCGCCATCCGTGCTCCAAAAGGAACTGCTTGTACAGTTTCAGCCATTTCTTTCCCTGATCGCTTTTTTCAAGCTCCTTCAGCACTCCTTCACTATCCTCGATCTTGAAGGCCTCCTCTAAGCCCATATCAACAGCCTTTCTGGAAATTCTCCACAGTTCCCTGGAGACTTTGCTATCCTGGGCCTCGTATCCTGTCATCAATTTGGCGAAATCCGGATCTATGGGCGCTTCTTTTCCAAACACTTCCCGCCACATTTCTTGGAACAGGCCGTTTATGTAATAAGTGGCGACAAGCATCATCATATGGATCTCGCCTTCCTTGCGATTGATAACAAAAGCATAATCCAAGAGGAATTTGAGAAGCTCGATGTTGCTGAGCTTCTTAATATCATCCCACTCTCTGAGACCTCGGGATTCCTTGGCCTCCTTATAGACCGCCATCAATTCGTTTTTATAGGGATTCCACACCCCGTCAAAGTCCTCAATAAAAGGTCTGATTTTTTCCCTGAAAACAGGTTCGCGCGCCTTGGCTTCCTCTTCGGTTGTTCGCATAGCCGTGAGGTAAGGATACCCGTCGCGCACCCTGTACCCCCACCCCTTGGTCGTTGGCAGTTGGAGTGTCTCAGCCGTATTTGTGATTGCGAAGACGTACCAATACCAGCCAAGACCGAGGTAAAGCGGTTTCAAGGGGGGTTTGCCGTGAACGAGGTCACACAAAAGGACACCGTAAACTTGCGTATCTCTCTCATCATCAAATTCGTAGTAGGTTAGATCGTAAGCATCATGTAACATAATGGACTCCTTTCTATTTATTTTCCTGATGTTCCGCCTTGAACCGCCCCAGGGCATCCAGGAATTGATCAGAGCTCGTGACCCAGCCAAAAGTGGCCTGCACGTTCAGGATGGTCGCATCCTGCAATAGGGCCGGGCCCATTTGACTTACAGCATCTGAAACCAGAACAGGGAAATAGTCGAGAAAGAAAGCACGTCGGAGGGTGGATTCAACGCATATATTGGTGGCGGTTCCTATGAATACCAGGTATTTGATACCAAGGGTCTTCAGGATGATGTCCAAATTGGTTCCCATGAAGCCGTCATATCTTTGTTTCTTGATGACCATGTCCTGTTCTTGGGGACTCAACTCTTCTATGATCTGGGCTCCCCAGGTGCCGTAGATGTAAAGTTTGTCTTTCCATTCAGGGTGTTTCTTGAGCGCGGACAGGGCCCTGGATTTGGTGCAGCCGGGAGAGTCGGGCGCTCCTTTGTCAGAGAGGTCCTGGCTAAATCCCATCTGGAAGTAGATGATCTTGATCCCTTTTTCTCGCGCTGCACGGATTATTCGCCGGCAAGGTTCGATAATTCTGTGGGTGGTCGAAATATCGTACCCCGCCAGGTCAAAATAGCCGCCTTTCTTGGCAAAAGCGTTCTGCATATCCACCACGACGACAGCGGTCTTCAAGGGATCCACCCTGATAGGTCCCGGCTTTGCTTCGATCTTTATCATGCGATTTGAGCTATTTTTCGTGGAAAGCTCCCACAGGCTGCCCCATGGAACCCCTTGCAGCAATTTCCTTGCACATAGCGAAGGTGGGAGTATCCATTACGATCATCCTGCAGTCATTGGGATTTCTCTTGCCCAAAATTTCGGCCACACCATAATCGGATTCCGGGGGTATCTTATCAGGCAACATATCCGAATGCTCGACTCCCGTTCCACATCCCCGTGGTAAGTTGGAACCCAAGCCTCCGTGTCACGGTAGCGGAATGGGTGTCGTTCCAGAATAAGGTATCGAAATTAGGTAATTTATGTGGATTAGATGGTTTCGCGCTTCGCGGTGCCGCGGGAGGTTTGTCCATTTCGGATGTCATACACGCGAGCGATACACCTTTGTTTCCTTTTTGTCAACGAAAAAGTGGTCGAGCCGAAGAGTGGAGCAAGGATTTTCGCCCTTTCCTGGTCGGGCGCATTTTTTGTTGACAGATAGGAAACATACATCTATAAGCGGGCTAGTCGCGGAATCCAGGGAACAAGCAGGAGGCCAAAGGGGATTCGCTGAATCCGAATTTCGTAACTGCAAAGAATTTATGTGGCTAAGGCCGTTGAACTGCCATTAGAACCAGTCGATCGCAAAGGCTACGTAGTGATCTGTAGAAAGAAATGACAATGGATTTGCTCTTTGGAGTTAACGAATTGGAAACAAAAATGTTTTAAAGGTTCTAAGACCTGCACTTACGCGGCGTGTATATACCCTCAAGCCTGTGGATAAGGAGGTGGGCCATGCCTGACATTTCAGAGAACGCGGTGGGAAAGTTAGTTCAAGAAAAGGGACGTCTCCATAAGGACCGCGTCTTTCTATTTTTTAAGGATGAGAAGATCACCTATGAACAACTGGACAATGTATCAAACGCATTTGCCAACGGCTTTCGGGATATGGGGGTTCAAAAGGATGACAAGATTGCCATTATGATGAGGAACCACCCGAATTTCCTTTATGCCTGGTTTGGTTCAGCCAAGCTCGGGGCGGTGGAGGTGCCCATAAATACGGCTTACAAGGGCGATCTTTTAAGACATATTATTGACAACTCAGATTCTAAGATATTGATCATTGATGGGGACATGCTGGACAGGCTCCTGTTGATAAAGGACGAACTGACGAAGCTGGAACAGATAATTTGCCACGGCGAGATGGACCAAGAGGTGGCAAAAGCCCTCCCTGTGCCCATACATCCCCTAGAGCACCTTTTCAAGTATCCCCATGATCCTGTGGAGGTGGGGGTGAGCGGAAAAGATCCGGTCGGATTCATCTATACCTCCGGAACCACCGGCGTTTCAAAGGGAGCCGTCTGCCCTCACAACTATTTTCTGCATATGGCCGAACTGGTCGCCGAGCTGCGTGATCTAAACTCTCAAGATATCCTGTATACCTTTCTTCCCTTATTTCATCTCAATGCTCAGGTGTTTACGGTTTTGACAGCACTTCTGAGGGATGCGCAGGTGGTGATTTCCGATCGGTTCAGCGCATCCACCTTTTGGGATGAAATCCGCAGGTACGGCGCGACGCAGTTCAACTATCTGGGGGCGGTCATGACTATCCTGGCCAAACAGGAACCGAAGGAGAATGATCATGACAACCCTGTCAGGATAGCTTTCGGTGCGGCTTGCCCGCCAGATGTGATGAAGCATGTGGAAGAGCGATTCGGGTTCATCTGTCTGGAGGGCTTTGGGATGACTGAAATCGGGCTCGTGGTTCATGATATTATTAATGAAAGAAGAACAGGTTCCTGCGGCAGAGTACTTGGGGAGTATTATGAAGTGCAGCTGGTGGATGACGACGACGTGGAGGTGGGAATAGGAGAGATTGGTGAAATCGTTTCTCGGCCCAAAAAGCCCTATATCATGATGACCGAGTACTACAAAATGCCGGATAAGACCCTGGATGTCTACCGTAACTTGTGGTTTCATAGTGGGGATTATGCCAAGAAGGATGAGGACGGATACTTCTACTTTGTGGACCGGAAGAAGGATGCCATTCGCCGTCGGGGGGAGAACATCTCTTCGTTTGAGGTGGAAAAGATTATAAACACCCATCCCAAAGTGCTGGAGTGTGCTGTATTCGCCGTTCCTTCAGAGCTTGGAGAGGACGACGTGAAGGCCAATGTTGTTCTGAGGGAGGGTGAAAACCTCCTCCCTGTAGACTTGATCCAACACTGCAGTCAGAGGATGGCGTACTTCGCTGTCCCCCGGTATTTGGAGTTTGTCACTGAGCTGCCCAAAACCCCGACCAACCGCATTGAGAAATATCGCTTAAGAGAGATGGGCATTACGGAAAATACGTGGGACAGAGAAAAGGAAGGTGTAAAAATCAGCCGTTGATCCTACTCGTCCTAACTCCTTGAGGAAGGTTCCTAGTCCTCTTCCAGAACATCCATCAACATTTTTTCGAGCTTGTCCTCGGCGTGCTCGTCCGCATACCGGGGTCTTATCACATCAGGGAAAAGACCAAAGAGACCTTTCATAATCACTTCAGCATGGGGAGGACAGCCGGGCAGGTGTTTTCCCATCCCTGCATGGTGCTGCTGGCAGATTCCCATGAAGACATTTGTCTCCTCCGGGTTTGGTTCCTCATCCGTATCAGGTCCCAAATAGACGTTCACTCTTTTCTCAAAAGGCCGATCGATAAGGAGGCTTTCCGGGTCTTTTGGATCGGGCCGCCTCAGCTTGTGGAGAACATAGTGCAAATAGCCTCTGCAACCCTGACAGGCGCGGCCATCGTGGACTATAAACTTTTGGCCGCCGCTCACATCCACCTCTGCCTCTTCGAAGGCGTCCCTCACCTCCTCCACAGAGGGCCCGAGGACTTGAATCTTTTCGGACTCAATAGGCCCCAGCCCTTGCATGTGAGCGAGCATGACCGGAGGGGAAAGAGCAGGATCGAATCCCATGATCCTCATGGTTGCGGCGTCAACGGCCACAGGGTTGGTTCCGCCGATCAGAAGATTCATGGTCTTCGGAGTTCCGTAGACCGGCCCGAAATTCTCTTGGGCCGTCAGGCCGTCCACAATCGCGAGGTTCGCCTTTACGAGGTGGTGAATATTGACGAGATTTTGCCAGAGTCCGAAGAAGTGGCTCATGTATTTCTCAAGGGGTGGGACAGCGCCTTGCAGGCTCTTGACACTCAAAGAGACAAGGGCAGCAAAGTGGGTCTTCATGACCGGAAGGTTAATGAAAACATCTGCCTGCTCCAGGGTAAGGGGAATCTCTCGAGAGAGCATCCTTTTTCCGTTCGGGACCGTTTTTCTAATCACACTGTCCGTGTTGAGGTCCACGAGCGCAACCCTTTTGGGATCGTTTTCCGTCAACCGGTCGTACCCGTAATGGGCAAAGAGCTTGTCCGTCTCAGCCCGGTTGATGGAGGCGCCTTCGGCCACCGTCACCTTTCCTGCCACAGGAAGCAGGATCTCTATCAGAGCCCTGACAAGCCGCACGTCCGTCACGATCCCGCCCTGGTAAACGCCGTCCCTTAAGCCGTGATCCGCCACCACATTCGGCTTGATGACCACATTCTGGCCCTTTTTCACAAATTTTTCCAGTCCACCAAGGGAATGAAAAATATTCATAAGGGAGGCCTTGAGTTCTTCACTGCTTCTTGTCGGCGGGACCTTTTCGACCACCACTTTCTCTACCTGGGGATAAGGTTTTGCCGGCGGTTTGCCCTTGATCTTCCGGAGATATACCGCGATGCTCAAATCCATCCTCACCATGGTTGAGCCACCTTTATTGAAATAACGCGTGGGTCGAAAGCCGTATGCAACCATCCAGCGGTATTTCTCCTTATCTTTCTCAAGAATTTCAGCGGAGACGAGGCTTTCCTGTTCGATGAGGGCATCCACTACGATTCCCTCCAGCCCTTCTCCTGCCGCTTCACCCCGGCGAAGGATGAGCTCTTCGATGGTGCTGCTCTCAGGTCTGTACACCACCCAGCCGACGGGCCTGGATTCCTTTATGGCCTCGTACAGAAGGACGCGGTCGTTGTTCTTCCACTGCCGCAGTTTGCGTTCTGCATAAAGGCTATCGGGATCGGCAAACCGGTAATAATCAGTCAGACGCTCGGTGAAATCCTTGGAAAAGGATCCCTTTGCCAATGTGATGCCCTGTGACATAGCTCCTCCTGAAAGTCCTCAGTGTTCCAAGGGAATAGAAGCAATCAGCCGCCACCACCAAAACCGGTCGTGTGATGTTTTTATTCATCGGAAAGATCAAGGACTTCCAACCTGGAATAAAAACCCGCCGGGCACAGACACCGGCGGGTTTTTTGAGTTCAAAATACTATGGGGCTCTACGCAGCCTTCCTCACATCTCCCGCCTTGTGGATCCTGCAAAGCAGAGACTTCATTTCTGTATAGCCTGTTACGGGATCCCGGGGTTCAAGTTGGGTCAATTCATTCGCATTGGCATTCGCCCACCCGTGAGCCGCCGCCTGGACAATGCCCGCAGAGGTTTCGACTGGAGTGTCTGCGATGAGAGAGGGATCGCCTTCCGTTGC
>JARRRH010000046.1:0-11836 GCA_037380925.1 Deltaproteobacteria bacterium
ACATTACCGACCGGCTGATAAAAGCGTACGATAAGGTCAAGCAGTAGAGCCGCTGAAGAGGAAGCAGAGAGGAGGCAAAGTCGGGCGGGAAAAGGAGAAGCCATTGACAAGGACCCTCAGAGAGATCGCTGATATAATCGGCGGCAAAGTCAGGGGCGACGATGAGGTGTTGATTACCGGTGTCAACTCCCTGAGTGACGCATCCGATGGAGAGATCTCCTTTTTTTCCGATGCCCGTTACAGGGAAGCCCTTCAAAGGACAAAAGCTTCTGCCCTCCTTGTCTCCAGAGAAACCGGCCTTTACGCCGGACCTCAAGTGGTGGTTTCCAATCCGGCGCTTTCCTACGCCAAGGTCGCGGCCCTTTTTTCAAGGATCAAGGTATAACCCTCTTTTTCTCCGATCTCTTTTACGATAACCTCGAGTTCGCCCATAATTTTTTTGACTGTGTCAACCTCTATGGATTTCAGTTCCTGGCTGAGATCCTCTTGAAGGTACTTGTAGTATCGCCTTTTCTTTTCGAGTTCTCTCCTCTTGTCTTCCTGGGCATCCAGGTTAAGCATCATGCTCTGTTTTTGGAATTCATCCTCGAGTTTCATCAAGGATCGATTCTCTTCCTGCAGTTTAGCTTCCATGGCCTTAACATTTTTCTGAATATCTGCTCTGATTTTTTGGTAGGCTTTTGATTGTTTCTGAAATTCCTGCAAATCCACCACGCCTACCTTGGCTGCCTGAGCAGAAAAGGCGGTTGCTTGGAAGCCGACAAAAGCGAATGAGGCCAAAATCAAACTAAGTACATTTTTCATAATTCCCCCTCGACTCTTACACAGTATGATTTCTTGTTTCGTGCCCAGGGCACGCTGGATTTAAGGCTAAAAAGTGGTTCCAATGGAAAATTCCAAGTTGCCGGCAGGATCTTCGTTCGACCGAGTTTCATCCGGCCCTGGATCGAGGATAAATCCGTACTCCAGCCGAAGCGGCCCAAGGGGCGAGTACCATCGGACCCCGACCCCCACCGATTTTCTGAGACTGCCAAGGGATAAATTCTCTTCATCCGCCCATACGTTGCCGGCGTCAAAAAAGACAAGCCCCGAGACCCCTTGATCTTTGACAAGGGGAAAACGGTATTCAAGATTAAAGACCAGCATTTTATCTCCGCCGATCTTGTCACCGTTTGGGGCTTCTGGCGAAATGCTTCCGTAATCGTATCCGCGGACTGTATTGATGCCGCCGATGCGAAACTTCTGATAGACCGGCAACTTCCCATCTTCCGGCCTGCCCTGCAGGTATCCTCCTCTTCCATGCGCATAGAAAACCGTATTCCACCAAAGAGGGAAATACCAGCCTGTTTCCGCCTCGTATCGATTGAAAGCCACGTCCCCACCCAAAGGGGGACCTGCATACTCTGCGGAAATGGAGTTCTCAGATCCTCTGGTGGTATACCACAAAGTATCTCTTGAATCCCTGGAAAGGGTGGCGGTCAAACTGCTGGTGAGATTTCGGCCTGCCATATCTTTGATCTCAATAGCAGCGGTTTCCGCGATTTCCGTAATGTCGGAGTCGTCATAGAGATATCTGAAAGTGGCTCTTGTGTAATCATCAAGTCCCAAGGGAAACCCGAATCTCAGGGCGCCGCCGAAGCTCTTTTTGTCATATTCATCGTACTCCACAGTCCAGTTGTAAAGGTCGAGGCCGGCCAAAAGAGGCTTGTCGAAAAGCCAGGGCTCAACAAAGCGAATATTGTATTCCGTAATGCGGGAACCGATTCTTGCTGATACTTTTGCCTTTCGTCCTGTTCCAAAAAGATTGGTTTGGGACAGCTCGAGGGAGGCAAAAGCGTCGTCAAAAGAGCTGTACCCTGCTCCAACGCTGAACGAGCCGGTCGGTCTTTCCTTTACGTTAATGTTGAGCACCATGAGATCGTCCCGGCTGCCCTTTTTAGTCTGGAACTCCACATCTTCGAAATACCCAAGACGTTGAAGGTTCTGGTTGCTTTTCCTGATGCCTTCACCACTATATACTTCCCCTTCCACGACCTCAAGCTCTCGGCGAATCACTTTGTCCCGGGTCTGCGTGTTGCCGGTAATGTTGATCCTCTCAAAACGGACCTTTTGTCCTTTCGAGATTTTGTAGGTGATGTCCACAAGGTGCTTTTCATGATTCTCATTTACATAGGGGCCTACTTCAGCATACGCATAACCCACGTCTGCGTACTCCTCTCTCAGTGCCAATATGTCGGTGCGCACCACTTTTCTGCTAAAGAATTCCTCTTTGTTGATGGCTACCTTCTTCAGGAGCTTCTCTTCCGGCTCAATAAGATCACCCTCTATTTTGACCTCGTTGACCTTGTAGCGTGCCCCCTCAATGATTTGGATGGTGATGATCAGCCCAACCCCTGGTTCATAAGTGATCTCGGGTTCTCCCACCTTTGCCCTGAGATAACCCTTGTTTTGGTAAAAAACGGTAATCTTTTGGACATCGAATTCCAGCTTTCTTTTATCCAGGAGCCCCGATTTTGTAATGAATGAAAAAAGGCCCTTTTCGCTGGTCTCCATGACGTCTTTGAGGTCACCGTCATCAAATTTGGTGTTGCCCACAAATTCAATTTTTTTGATGAAGACCTTTTCTCCTTCGTCTATCTCATAGATTACGGAAACCTCGTTACCGGGAAGGTCCTCGATTTTGTCCTCGATCTGGACATTGTAGTACCCCTTCTGTCGGTAGTACTCTTTCAGCCTGTTGATGCTCTGTCTTACCTCGCTGCGATTGAGTATGGAATAGAGCTTTATCCCGGATTCCTTGAGAAGGTCATTGGCCTTTTCTTCTTTGTTTCCCCGGAAGGAGATGTTTCCGATGGACGGTTTTTCCACAACCTTGAATATCACGATTTTACCCTTTGGACCTTCCTCAGTCTCTATGCTGACATCTTTAAAAAAGCCCATGCGATAAATGGCCCGCAGATCCTTATCCAGCTTGTCGTAGTCCAGGCTTTCGCCTTTTTTGCTTTCCACAGTAGCGAGAATGGCCGCAGTTTCTACGCGCTGATTACCTTCCACACGAATGGAGTCGATCTGCTCGACACCTGTGATTTGGTTGTAAAGGCTCTTCGATGCCCTATCCACTGCTTCCGCCAATTTGTCGATATCATCTTCCACCATGTACACTGTAAAGGGAGGCTTTTCCGTGGTAACGTCATAGGCCTTCAAGTCCAGGCTGATCCTTCGCCCCACCTGGGTGAGACTGCCTATGATGATCAGCTTCGCATTGAGGTCCCGGCCTATGGCGAGGATGTCCTTCTGCTCCAAAGCAGGCAGGAAGGCCATGGGATGTCGGTTGACCAAACCCGGGTCAATAACGGAAAGTCCGTAGTCGGCCATGCGAGCGCTAAACATTTCCTGCAAACCCTTTTTGAGGTGGTCTAAGGGTTCCACAGCGTAGACCCTGAAGGGCAGGACAGCGACCGTTGTTTTCTCTTGTTCCTGGGCTGTCACCCCGGCCGGTTGCCATGTCAACAGCGCGAGCATGAGCACAGGGATTACCGTCGCTTTGTGTCTGAACCACAACCCTATGGCTCTGTTTCTATTTTCCAACGTGAATTCGACCGTCCATGATTTCGAGCTGCCGTGACATTTTCTCTGCAAAGCGGTGGTTGTGCGTGGCGATGACCAAAGTCAGCGCGTCCTCTCTGTTGAGCTGGAGCAGGAGGTTGATAATACCCTCACCCGTGCCCATATCCAGGTTTCCTGTGGGTTCATCGGCCAGCAAGAGCTTCGGCGTCATGATCAGGGCCCTTGCAATGGCCACCCGTTGCTGCTCCCCTCCGGAGAGTTCGCCGACCCGGTGATTCCACCTTTTATCCAGTCCCACACGGGCCAGAATAGCCTTGGCCATATCCACAGCCTTCCTCTTGGACGCCCGCGCTATCAGGGCGGGCATGAGGGTGTTTTCCAGGGCATTGAATTCCGGCAACAAGTGGTGAAACTGGAACACGAAGCCGATATCCCGGTTCCTCAAACGGCACAGTTCCCCTTCGTCCAGTTCGCTGATGTTCCGGTCTTCAAATCGGACGGTCCCCTTTGTCGGAGGTTCCAATGTGCCCATGATATTGAGGAGGGTTGATTTGCCGACCCCGGAGGCGCCTGTTACGGCCAGACTGTCCCCCCTTTGAACAACAAGATCAATGCCCTTCAAAACATAAATCATGAGATCATTGTGTCTAAATGATTTTTGGACCTTCTCGAGTTGAAGCACCTTTTGCTCCCTGTGGACCTATTACTCGTATCGCAAGGCTTCGACCGGATTCAACCGAGAGGCATGCCGGGAAGGATAAATGGTTGCCAAAAATGAAATGACGATGGCAGCCGCGGTGACCAATGCGACGTCCAGCATTTCAACGCGAACCGGCAAGGTCGAAATGTAATAAACGTCCGACGGGAGAGTAATAAACTTGTATTTGGCCAGAAGATGGCAGAGCCCGAGGCCCGAAATCAGGCCCGCCAAAGTGCCCACCACGCCGACGAGTATGCCCTGAAAGATGAAAACCACCATGATGCTTCGGGCCGTGGCGCCCATGGCCCTGAGTATGGCTACATCCCGGTTTTTTTCCATGACCACCATGACGAGGGTGCTGATGATGTTCAACGCGCCCACCAGCACGATCAGGGTAAGAATAACAAACATGGCGAGCTTTTCGAGCCTCAACGCTGACACCAGGCTCCTGTTCATGAGCTTCCAGTCCTTCGTCCAGAAAGGGTACCCCAGTTTTTGGGACACGGCATCGCCGATGCGGTCCGCTTTGTACATGTCTGTAACCTTCACTTCGATTCCGGTTACCCGGTCCCCCATATCCAGGAAATCTTGGGCTTGTTCAAGGGACACGTAGACCATGGAGGAATCATATTCGTACATGCCTGAATCAAAAAGTCCGGTGACTTCGTATTTTCGGCTTTGAGGAACCCGGCCCAGGGGGGTCAGTTTTCCGAGGGGAGAGACCACGGTCAGCACATCTCCCGGCTGAACACCCAATTGCCTGGAGAGCTCTTTACCAACTATGATGGCGGGCAGTCCATCGTGGGTCTTGTCTAGGCTCGCCAAGGATCCTTCCCGAATCATGGGTTCAATGTTGATTACCCTTCCTGCTGTTTTCGTATCGAGTCCCCTGAGAACGGCGCCTGAGACATTGCCCAGACTGTTGACCATGACCTGGCTGTAGATAAAGGGCGTGGTTGCGACAACCCCGTCCACCGCACGGGCCCGCTCGGCGGTCTTCCTGTATTCTCCAAACGCGCCTTCGTGGCTCAAGATGATGAGGTGAGAATTGACACCCAGTATTTTGGAGATCAGGTCCTCCCGGAAACCGTTCATCACGGACAGGACAACGATAAGAGCCATCACACCCACCATGACGCCCACCACGGATATCAAGGTGATGATGGATATGAAAGCCTGCTTGCGTTTAGCTTTCAAATATCGGAGTCCCAAAAATAGCTCGAAGAACATGGGTTACCTATAAGGGATTCGCGCCCTATGGTCTTTCCGGGAAGGAATCCGGATTCATTTAGACCTCATGTGAGGGAAGAATATCACGTCCCTGATGGAAGGTGAGTCGGTCAGGAGCATGACAACCCTGTCGATCCCGATCCCTTCTCCTGCTGTGGGTGGCAGTCCGTATTCCATGGCCACGAGGTAGTCCTCATCCATGAATTGGGCCTCATCATCTCCCGATTCTCTGAGAGAAACCTGATAGGCGAATCTCTCTCGCTGATCTGTGGGATCATTCAGTTCTGTGAAAGCATTGGCGATCTCCTTGCCTCCAATGAAGAGTTCGAATCGGTCGACAATATCGGGATTTTCATCGTTCCTGCGGGACAGGGGGGACACTTCCGTAGGATACCCGTATATGAATGTAGGGCTGATGAGTTTCGGCTCCACACGCTGATCGAAGATCTTCGTCAGCACCTTCCCTAAACTGTCCTGCCTGGACAAGGCAATGTCGTGGGACCGGGCAAACTCCACAGCTGTACGGATGTCAGTAAGGGCCGCTTCCTCCAAGCTCGCAAACTCCCTCAGTGCATCGAATAGGGAAATCCTTCTCCAAGGCGGTGTGAAATCAATGGCCTGGTTTTGGTACTCGATCACTTTTTTGCCAAGGACGTTTTCCAGTACATAGACCAGGAGCTCCTCTGTAAGGATCATGAGGTCTTCATAGGTGGCATAGGCCATGTAGAATTCCAGCATGGTGAATTCAGGGTTGTGTTCGACAGAAACCCCTTCGTTTCTGAAATTCCTATTTATCTCAAAAATCCGTTCTAGACCTCCAACCACAAGCCTCTTGAGGTAGAGTTCAGGAGCAACCCGCAAGTAAAGATCCATGCCCAGGGCGTTGTGATGGGTCTTGAAAGGGCGTGCCGTGGCTCCGCCGGGTATGGGTTGCATCATAGGGGTTTCCACTTCGAGGAACCCTCTCAACATGAAAAAATTTCTGATAGCCTGAATGATACGAGTTCTCAGGACAAAGACCTCCTTGATCCGGTCATTGGCAATAAGGTCCAAATACCGCTGCCTGTACCTTGTCTCCACGTCGCTCAAGCCATGCCATTTTTCCGGCAGGGGTCTCATGGACTTGGAAAGGAGGGTCACCTCTTGGGCGAGGATTGTAAATTCCCCGGTCCGGGTACGGAAAAAGGGACCCTTGATGCCGATGAAGTCTCCCATATCCATGAGCTTGAAGATCTTGTACGCCCTTTCTCCCACTTGATCTTTCCGAATATAGGCCTGGATGAGACCGCTCCTGTCCCTGATATGGATAAAGGAGGCCTTGCCGAAATCACGAAGGGACATAATCCTTCCCGCGATGGCATAGGCGCTCTTGTCCTGCTCCAAGGTTTGGGCATCCAGTGCGCCGAACCGTTCTATAGCCTCAGAAATGCTGAGGTCACAGCGATAACCTGCCGGGTAGAGCGTGACGCCCATGGCCTTGAGCTCATCGGCTTTCTTTCTTCTTTCTTCCAGCAGCGGGCTTTGTTTTTCCATAGCGGTTGAAACTGTTTCAAGACGGAAATTTGACCGTCAATGTACGTATTATCGAGTTATTTGTATAAGTTGAACGTATGCTTGTAATCCAATTGCACCGGATAGTCAAGGTAAAAGCGTCATCCTTTTCTTTTGTAAATCCCTTGAGTGGATGCTATAAAATAATATTTTAGGAAAGTTAAGGCTCAAGTCCCCGAGTTGGTGGAGCGAATGACCCCTTTCCAGGAACCCCACAACCTGCCTGCTGTTCTGTTTCCTAACCCTTGTCTACCGGAACCCAGCCTGAAGAAAATCCTGTCTTTTTTCGGACCGTTAAGAATCTTTCAGCCCTGGTACATGGATAGAGAGGTAGGCTCATTCGAAAAAGATTCTTCATCCCTGGTCCAGGTTTTGCGTCCGCCTGTGGATTTGAAACCCGCGGAAAGCTTCTGGCGGATCCTGGCGGACTTCAAGAGCTGGATGGACGCTAACCCGGACAAGGGCTACACGGCTTTCCTATCGGCCGGCGGCATGGACCAGGGTGCTGAAGATTCCACTTGGGTCATCAGAAAAGCGCTGCGAGAGGAAGAAAGCCGGAACGGCCAAGATAAGATGCTCCCAGTTTTGAAATGGCATTTGGTGCTTCATTTGGCCCAGGAAATCGAGGATGACAGACAAGAGGCCGAGAGGTTGCTCGGAGCGCTTAGGGAAAAGGACTCGCCCCTGAAAGGCATCGTAGAGGAAGAGGACCTACATACCCTCTTTTACGATTTGCCGGCCTTCGGCAAAGAGCCCCTTATGGAAGAAAATCAGCGGGTACAGGTTTATGACGCCTGGTTCTCTCTTTTCGGAGGCCTGTTAAGAGACCATGACCGCCTGATTACCACGGACGAACAGGCAATGGCGCACGCATCGGCAATTTGGGAAGAACACGTGGTGGGGGATGAAGAGTGGGCCGAAATGTCCGTGGAATTCCGTGTGCCTGATCTCTCCCACCTCAGCCTTGAAGGTCTTCTGAGCACGAAAGCCAGGGCTTTTGCAGCCCCTGTTCTAGGTGAGGTGAGGGAGGCTATCATGGCGGTCTGGGAAGATCCTAAAGGCCGAATGAAGATGCTCAGGAAGCGTGCCGGGGAAATTGAGAAGGCTTTTCCGGAAGGGCTGGGGGATGGAACCCTCTCCATCACCTTGAGTTATCTGAAACCCGGAACCCGAATGCCTCGCAACAGCAAGGACCTTTGGCAAAAATTCTCCGGGAAGACCCTCATCCTGGTGAGCAAGGAGAAGGCTTCATGATCGGCGAGCCGGGGCTTAGGCGCTCTGCGCTTTTTCCCGAGATTTCCAGTAGGGATTAACCAGGTCTTCAAATATGGCCATGGATGCTTCTGCGCCCTGTCCGGCTGCAGTGACGATCTGCTTGTACCCTCCTTCGACGTCGCCCGCCGAGTAGATCCCCGGAATGTTGGTCCTGTGCCGGGAGTCGCGCTTGATGTAACCTTCGGGCGTCAGTTCGATGCCGGTCTTTTGAGCCAATTCCACAACAGGAGTATACCCTATGGCGATGAAAACGCCGTCAGCCGTCATGGTGGTCGTTTTTTTGGTCTGGTTGTTGTAAAGCACGATTTCCCGGACACGGTCTTTTCCGCGTATCTCCTTGACTTCCGTATTGAAAAGCACAGGGATCTGATTGGCAAAAAGGCTCTTGGTGAGGTGGGCTTGCGCCCTCAGGGTATCCCTTCGGTGAACGAGGGTGACCTTCACACCGAGGTTGTTAAGATGTAAAGCCTCAGTTACTGCACTGTTTCCCCCGCCCACCAGGATCACCTTCTTGCCCCGGAAAAGGGGGCCGTCGCAGGTGCTGCAATAGCTGACCCCGTGGCCCGAGAGCCGGGACTCTCCAGGCACATTAAGGTGTCTGTAAGTGGCCCCTGTGGCCAGCAGAACCGCCTTGGCTGTAAAGCGCCTTCGACTGGTCAGGACCACGATCGGATCACCGGGTTGAATCTCCATGACCGTTTCGCCGGGAATGATATTCACATTTTGCAGGGCATGGCTAACCATGTGGTCCACCAGCTCTTTAACCCCCCGTTGTCGCCACCTGCCCGCCCAGGCTGGCTCTTTCGATGATGACCGTGCGCAGACCGCTTCGGGCGCTGTAGATCCCGGCAGTCAAACCCGCCGGACCTCCGCCGATTATCACCAGATCGGTATCCACTTCCTCCGCATCGCTTTCGGGAATGAACACCGTTTGCGGCTCAAGCTTCTCAAGGGAGAGAAGAAAAAGCTCTTCAGGCTGAGCTCCCTGGGCAATGAGGATCTCGTTCGCAAAAGCCTGAGGCACGCTTTGGGCGGCATACTCATCCGCCAGGTCCGGATTGGCCTGGATGTCGATGATTTCCAAAGAAATCAGGTCGGGTTTTTCTATGGCCGCCTTCAGAGCATTGACCGCTTGCTGAGGGCAGTAAGGGCATGAGGGGCTCACAAAGAGCTTGATGTGCCTTGGTGAATCGATTCCTTTAAGAACCCTGAGCGATTGTTCACCCAGGTCGGTCTTCCTGTGTCCCATCATCAAAAGAGCTTCAATGAAGCTTCGGGCCTCCTCACCCACGGGAGCCCCCAACCAGCGGATTCGGTAACGGTCCGGGTCAAAGAGGAGCGTGGGTGCCCGGTCGGCTTCCCACGATCGGGCTGCCTCGTGGCCGAGATCGTATTCCCGCAAGGTGATCCGGGGAGCCACCTCTCTGATCACACGAATGAGAAACCGGGTTGCCTCTGTCAACACGTCATTTCTGCCGGGACTGGTTAACAGAATGAGAGGGACGTCATGGGGCAGATCCTTGAACCTGGGTTTGAGCTGGGCCTGAAGATCCTCGACGGCCGCACGTTCAGCCCGAACCCTGTCTTCATAATCATCCTTCATCTTTTTTCCTGCCTGGCGGGCCTGATCCTGCATCCGACGCCCTTGAGATTCGGGGTGCCGAAAGCTTTGCCCAGTCTCTCCGCGGAGGTAAGGGTGTTGAAATTCGATTTCTCCCACCCGAAGAAGGTCTCGGGCGGGTCCTCAGGGAACCACCATCCATAAGCACTGTTGATGACTCTAGGGTGAATGCCCTCCGTAAGATGGGCCACCTGGACCATGGAGCCGTTCCGGGTCTCCACGATCACCTTGTCACCGTCCAAAATTCCGTATTTTTCCCCTGTCTCCGGATGAATCTCCGTTATGGGGTGGGGCCTGCGGTTTCTCAATCGCTTCACCCATCGATACGAGGAGTGGAGGTAATAACGGCTCTTGCAACTGGTCAGGACGAGGGGATAGTCCCGGTCTCAGCACTTCTTCCAAGAGCGCTTCATGATCATCATACCAGTATTGTCGGGGAGTGAGGGCCTTACCCAATTCATTCATGATTTTAAGATCAGGCCAGCACGCTTCAGGCGGCTCTACCACTTTCGGGCGGGCCAGAAGATACCCGTGACCCAGTCCATAGTGACCGATATCGTTAAATTCAAAGGTTGTCGCCGCAGGCAGGACCACATCAGCCAGGGCAGCGGAAGGAGTCATGAAGATGTCCGCCACGGCAAGAAAATCGAGTTTCGTGAGGGCGGAGAGGGTCATGTGGCTGTCTGCGTAAGAAAGCATGGGATTGGCACCTTGGAAATAAGCCGCCTTAACCGGGTAAGGTGTCTCCTCGATCACAGCTTTTCTAAAGTAAGCGGGGGGCACGGTCATCATCCTGGGGATGGTGTGATAGAAAGCATGGAGCATTTCTTTTCTCTTGGTGGGGAGGAGATCAGATCGGACAAATTTGCCGAGGCTTAGAATTTTTGGCTCATTCGCCTGAACGTTTCCACCGGGCACGTCCAGGTTGCCGCACACGGCCATGAGTGAGAGGAGGGCTCTGATGGTGTCGAAGGTCTGAACGGTCTGTTCGATGGGGTTTCCCCACTGGATGGCGGCGGGATGACAATCGGCATAGAACCGGGCGGCTTCCCGAATCAGTTGGGGAGGCACCCAGGTCATATTACTCATCCTTTCCGGGGTGCAATCAGCCACGTGAGCGGCCAGGTCCGAGAAACCATGGGTCCACTTCTCCACAAACCCCTTGTCATAGAGTCCTTCCGTGATGATCACATTGAGAAAGGCCAAAGCCAAAGCACTGTCCGTACCCGGTCTGAGCTGAAGCCAGTACTTTGCCCTTTCGGCCAAGGCAGTCCGCCTGGGGTCGATGACGACCAGTTCCGCTCCCTTCCTCATCTGCTGGAATAGAAGGCTGCAAATTTGTCCCTCTTCGTTTGTGCTTGCCGGGTTGCTCGCCCAGAGCACAATGAGCTTGCTTTGATGGTGGAGATTTACCACCGGGTAAAAACCGCAAGTGTGAACGCCGGTCACCTCCCGGGGCGCGTGGCAGACATCCTGGACGGCTACGACATTTGGGGAACCGAATGTGGTGGCCAGTCGAATCAGGCCGAAGAGTTCCATTCCTTTGGGCATGCCTTGACCGAACACCACGGCTTTCGCCCCATGGGTCTCCCTTATGTTGCCGAGATTGTCGCTGATTTCCTGGATGGCCTGAGTCCAGGAGATTCTTTCCCATCTCCCCTCCCCCCGGGCCCCAACCCTCTTCAAGGGATGGGTGAGCCGACGGGGATGGGTGAGTCGGTCAGCGGAACTCAGCCCTTTGTAGCACACATAGCCGCGGTTCAAAAAACCCTCAGGGTCTCCTTTGATCTTGACGATCCGGTTGTTCTCAACACCTACGAGAAGGGCGCAACCGCCGTGATCCAGTCTGGAGCAATGAGTTTTTACCCAACGGATGTTTTCCGTCATTGTCC
>JARRRH010000047.1:0-9042 GCA_037380925.1 Deltaproteobacteria bacterium
CTTTCCCTTTCTCCAGGTACCCCCCCTCGCGCCACTTTTTTGGAAGCACCCCTACGGTCGGGGTTTCCACAAGGGCCTGAAGCCCCTGCTCCGAAGAGGGATAACGCCCGTTATCCAGCTTGTAGAGCTTAAGGGCTGTCTCGAGGGTAGCAATGTCCATTTGGGCCTTTAACCTTCTGGCCTCCTCGGGCTTTCCCATGATTCTCGGCGCAATCTGCCAGACCAAAATGCCGAGAATAACGATCACGATGAGAATTTCGATCAACGTAAACCCGCGATCGCTCCTTTTCTCATTCCACATACTCTCCACCTTTCATCCAATCATGATTTGATGTTGCGTCCATTCAACCTGTCACCCCATTCTGCTTCAGGCTTCGGGTGAGCGTTGTGAGTGAAATCGACCCTACCCGCCCTTCGGTGGCCGCGGGGATGTCTTTTCCGAAGGGGCAATCACATTCCTTCCAGCCAAGGCCAACGGCACCGACCCTTCCACACAAGCACTGAATAGCCCCATATACTTATCTCAACCGGAGCCGTTGTCCTCTTCAGTCCCTACATCCCTCTATGAGGCCCCTGGGGGGCGTACAAAAAAGTCAGGGCAAATATTGCGCCTTTGGAAAAGACATCCCCCGCGGCCGCCCGCTCATTAACGATCCCCATTCTCTTGAACGCCTTCAACGAACCAACTGGTTCATCTCAAAAATCGGGAGGAGAATGGAGATCACGATAAATCCCACAACCAGGCCCATACAAAGAATCATGGCCGGCTCCAGCATGGCGGTGACCGCCATGATACGCGACTGGGCTTCCTCCTCATACATGTCCGCAATCTTGTTGAGCATCTTCTCCAGTTCACCGCTCTGCTCGCCCACGGTAATCATCTGCACCATAATGGAGGGGAACCAGCGGCTTTGGGAGAGAGGTGCGGCCAGGGTTTTGCCTTCCTGGATGTCATCCGCCGTCTTATCGATGACCTGAGCAATCGGCATGTTGTTCACGATATTACGAACGATCTCAAGCGCAGGTAGGAGGGGAACCCCGCTTTGAAGAAGGCTGCCCAGGGTACGCCCGAATCTGGCAAGGGCCATTTTCCGGTTGATGGGCCCCACGATGGGAAGGCGAATTTTCATCTCGTCCCAAAGGTATTGTCCCTTTTCGCTCTTTTTGAACTGCTTCAACAAGAGGCCGCCGGCCGCAGCAGCCAGAAAAATCACCCACCAGTAAGACTTGAGAAAATTGCTGAACCCGATTAAGAGGACCGTTGCCGTGGGCAACGTCTGCTCCATCTCGCTAAATATCCTCATGATGTTGGGCATGATAAAGGTGATGAGGAAAAAGAGAATCAACGTGGCCACGCAGGCCATGAAAATGGGGTAAGCCAGGGCGGATCTAAATCGACCTTTCAGGGCCTGTTGGTGCTCACTGAATTCGGCCAATCGGTCCAGAACCAAATCCAGAGAGCCGGAAGCTTCTCCGGCCCGGACCATGTTCACATAGATCTGAGAGAATATTTTAGGGTGCTGAGACAAAGAAAAAGCGAGGCTGTTCCCTTCGTTAACCGACTCTTTGACCTGAGCCAGGATTCTTTTGAACGTGGCATTTTCGAGCTGAGCGATCATGCTCTCCAGGGCCGAAACAAGAGGCACGCCTGCGGCCAGCAAAATGGCCAATTGTCTGGTGGTGGCAGAAAGCTCAGCAGCTTTGACGCCTCTGAAAAGCGCTGAAAAAGAGGGCGGTGCCGAACCCTGATCTCTGGGACGGGCGAAAGTCTCCTTGACTTCCACAGGGTAGATGCCCGTTCCCCGAAGCTTATGCCGGGCAGCCGTGGCGCTGTCCGCGTCGATAATGCCGTTCAGGCTTTTGCCGCCTTTGTCCAAGGCCGTGTATTCGTAGACTGGCACGATCCGGTTCCGCCTTTATCCTTAGGCCCTGCGCCTTCTGTCCACTGATTATAGGGTACGAAAATTAATGAATTATGTTAGCAAGACCCCTGTCTTGTGTCAACAAAGGACGAGGGAAGGAATTTTTGTTATTTAAAAGAGTTACACGCCTTCTTTTCCCGGATCGCCGCAATTTCGTCGCCTCATTCCCGAGCCGTCCCGAATTTTTGCTCTCCACAAAGACCCTTTTCGCCCCTCCCCGAACATAGATTGCAAATTCTAAGGCGGTCTGATAAGTTTGGATTGAGAACTCTTTGAGCAAAATCTCTCCATTGTGGCAACATCCAACTCAGGCTAAATCACGTGAGGGGAAGATGAAGCGTTCGGCTTTCCGCAAGCGCATCGCGGCTCTCAGGAAAAAACTCCAGGAACTGTCGGTGGACACCCTTTGGATCATTCAGCCGGAAAACAGGCGGTATCTCTCCGGGTTTACGGCCGAGGACACCCAGTTGACCGAGTCCTCCGGCTCCCTTCTTATCAATGAAACCACGGCTTGGTTGGTTACGGATTCAAGGTACACGACCGCAGCCAAAAAGGAAGCTTTTGATTTTGAAGTGATCACGGTGAACAAAAGCCTGCTCGACAGCCTCCCCGACCTGTTGGCGGCTATGAAAACCAGAAAGCTCGGCTTTGAACAAAGTTACATTTCCTGGGGATTTCATCGTGATCTGTCCAAGAGGCTGAGGAGGCTTTCCCCGTCCGTTCGCCTCGTGCCTGTGAAAGACCTGGTGGAAGGCATGCGGCTCATAAAAGACGGAGATGAAATCAAGGCCATGGAAGCTTCGGCCGGCCTGATGTGCGCCATTCTCTCCGAGGTCATCCCCTCGCTTAAGCCGGGCCGGAGGGAAAACGAGATCGCGTGGCAGATCGAAGGCCTGGCGCGCGAAGGGGGGGCGGAGGACGTAGCCTTTCCGCCCATCGTGGCATCAGGTCCGAACAGCGCCCTACCCCACGCGGTTCCAACCGACCGCAGAATCAGGCCTAAGGAGCCCATCACATTGGATGTGGGCGTCAAGCTGGCCGGATACTGTTGCGACATGACGAGAACCCTCTTTCTCGACGGCGCAGGCCGTGGCTTCAAGAAAATCTACAGAACGGTTCGAGAAGCCCAGCTGGCTGCCATGGAAAAAATTCTGCCCGGCACCCGGAGCACCGTGCCGGATGGAGAAGCCCGGCGAATCATTCGTGAAGCCGGATTTGGTGAGTACTTCGGTCATTCTTTGGGCCATGGCGTCGGCCTGGCGACCCACGAGGGGCCCAGGCTTGGTCCCCGCGACCCAGTGGAACTCCAAGCCGGTATGGTGGTCACAGACGAGCCGGGCATTTACATCCCTGGCAAGGGGGGCGTCAGGCTGGAAGAGATGGTCGTTGTCGAAAAACAGGGCCCGCGAATTTTAACGAAGGACAACCACTTTTACGACCTTTAGAGATGAGTACCCAAAGAAAACCCTTCCAGCCGGATATCCTGGCGGATCAGTTCACCCATCACCTGCGGGTTGAGCGGGGTCTTGCAGAAAACACCATTGACTCTTATTCCCGGGATCTCTCAAGGTTTTTCGACTTTCTGGAAAGAAGAAACCGCTCCCCTTATAAGATATCCGAGGAGGATGTTGTGGATTATATCGCCTCCCTGAAAGGAGGTCTTTCCCTTCGAAGCGTGGCCAGAAATCTGTCTTGCTTAAAAAGCTTCTTTCGATTTCTTGTCTCAGATGGCAAAATTGAGGCCAATCCGGCAAGGCTCCTCAATACACCCAAACTACCCAAGAGGCTTCCCAGCGTGCTGAGCCGCGAGGAAGTGGAGGCGCTCCTTTCCCAGCCCGACAGCGCTCTTCCGCGCGGTCAAAGAGATAAAGCCATGCTGGAGCTGCTCTATGCGACCGGCCTCCGGGTCTCTGAACTGGTGGGGCTCAAAATCTTCAACATCAACCTTGAAGCGGGCTATGTGAGGACTCTGGGAAAAGGCTCCAAAGAGAGGATGGTTCCCATGGGTGCCAAGGCGATAGAGGCCCTCAAAGAATACCTCAACGACGGCCGCATTCGGCTTTTGAAACAAAAAAGGGCCTCCTGCCTTTTTGTTAATGCCCGGGGAAAGCCTCTCAGCAGGCAGGGATTCTGGAAAATCATCAAACAATACGGTCTCAAGGCGGGCATTAGAAAGGAGGTGAAACCCCACTTGCTGCGCCATTCTTTTGCGAGCCATCTTCTAGAATACGGGGCCGATCTGAGATCGGTTCAGATTATGCTTGGGCATGCGGACATATCTACAACCCAGATTTACACCCATGTGACGCGGGAACGTCTCAAGCAGATTCATGAAAAGCATCACCCGAGACCCTAAGAAGCGTGCCAAAACGCGTGGTGCTCCGTCTCGAATTTTTTGATTTCTTCACCAGCATGATGACCTGTTAAACGACAAATTCGAAACAAATTCTAATGACCAAAATACGAGTGACCAAAACACGCAACCGAGGTTCAGAGGCCTTTATTTTGAATTTTGAACATTCAGATTTTGAATATTGTTTCGGATTTCGGATTTCGACCTGCCCGCCAGGCTGCTTGCTGCATTCTCAGGCAATAGCAGGATCTGGCGCCCCAGCTGATATGTTCCAAAAAGCTGTCCATCCAGGCAAGGCAGGCGGGTATTCGGGTTTTAATCTGGGCACTTCGCATGGCTAAAATCATCAAATTTAAGGAAAAGGCTCCTGCCCCGCCGGACAACCTGATTTGCTCAAAGCCGTGGGAATTTCGCTGGGCGGATTGGGAGAGCAAGCACTTTGTGCAAATGCTCAGAGACCAATCGGATCGCCTGGAAAAACAACGCGAAGAAATCCGCGCAAAGGGCGATAAGGGCATCCGGCCTCTGCCTCCCCACTTTGTGCTCAAAGGAGGGATGGCCTATACCATCCAGTCGGTTTACGCTCACCGGATGAGCGAGGCAAAAATGAGAGACGTGTATTACCTAGCCGGGCTCATAGACTGCATGATCAACCGAACAAACGCCCTTCTGAGAACAGACCTCATAAGGGATATGTATCGCAAGGTGATGACCCTCAAAAGCATACTCAACATGAACTGGTACGGATCCCTTGACCGGGTCTTCTTGCCTCTGGACGCCGTTTACTATGATGATTCTGAATACAAAGCATCCCTGGCCGGAGCAACGACCATGAAAGCCCTTTACCGTACCATCCGGGAGGGAACGGATGAGATGTTCGACATTCTTTCACTCGAGTATGTCTTCTACACGCCGAAAAGAGGGGGATGACCATGGACAGGGCAAGATACAAAAATCTCCTTCGAGAAAACACACAATTGAAAGACGTTCTGGTGCAAAAGGAGCAAGAGATCGAGAAGCTGAGGATCGCTAATCTGTTCATGGGGGCATTGTTCGACGGGATCAGCGAAGAGATCATGGTTGTGGACCCTAACTACAGGATTGTAGATGTGAACAGAACTTTTGCGGAGCGATACGGCGTCAAGAAAGCCGACGTGGTGGGGCTGCCATGCTATCAAGTGAAAGAGGGCGCAGGCCTTCCGTGCCATTCTGAAGACAAAACCTGTCCCCTCAAGGAGGCGGAAGAACAGGGCAAAATGATTCAGATGACCCACCGTCATCGACTCCCTTCGGGGGACTTGAAAGACCTTATGCTTATCATGTATCCTATCACGGCTCAGGACAAGAGAATAGCCTACTTTGTCGAAATTGTGAGAGACGAAACAGAGTACAGAAATGCCATTCGACAACTTCAGGCATCGGAACAAAGGTTCAGAACCATCCTGGATACTGCCACCAACGCCATCCTCAGTATCGACGAAGATCACAACCTCATCCTTTTCAACAACGCGGCTCAACAAATCTTCAAATACGCAAGAAAAGAAATCCTGGGAAAAAACCTGAACTTTCTCATCCCTGCACAGTCCGGGGATCACTACGAATATGTGCGCCGCTTTTTGGAGAACCGAGAATCCGACCTCATCGGCAAAACTATTAATCTTACGGCCCTGCGAAAAACCGGGGAAGAGTTCCCCATTGAGCTCAGCCTCTCTTACATGGAGATGGAAGGAAGGGTGACGTTCACGGCCATCATAAGAGACGTGTCGGAAGAAAAGCAACTGGAGAGGAAACTTCTTCAGTCGGAGCGCCTGGCCGCGGTAGGTCAGGCGGTGGCCCACGTCGCCCATGAGCTGAAAAACCCTCTTATGATCATCGGCGGATTCACCGGCCAGATCAGAAAGAGCATCAGCAACGACAGGGACCTCAATAAACTGGACATGATCTTGGAGGAGGTCGCCCGGCTGGAACGCCTCGTGGCCGGGCTCGGTGATTTCACCAAAACGTACAAACTCGTAAAACGCCAGGCGGACGTCAACTCGGTGATCAGCGATGTGATGAAGATTATAAGTGAGCTCTACCCTCGGGACAAATACGGCTTCCGCATATTCCTTTCCGACGGGTTGGCGGAAATTTTCTGTGATCCCGACAAACTGAAACAGGTCTTTATTAACGTCATATCCAACGGCTTCGAAGCCATGGCCGACGGGGGCATCATGACCGTCTCGTCCAGGCGGACACGGGAGGGAATCGAGGTCCGAATCACAGATGAAGGTGTTGGCATCCCTGAAAGCAGCCTGGCCCACATCTTTGAGCCCTTCTATACCACCCGAAAACGGGGTTCCGGTCTCGGCCTTCCTATTTCTTACAAAATTGTGGAGGCCCATGGAGGGGAAATCATGGCTGTGAGCGCACCCGGCCGCGGCACCACCTTCGTCATCCGCCTTCCCGAGCGATAAATGTCACACTCCCCCTCACCCTGGAATCGTTCTGATGATCTCCAGAGAAAGGCCGCATGGAAGGGGGGAAATTCAACCCCTTGACCGTTAATTTTAATTGACTATAATGCGATTGAATAATATAAAAATAGATTGCCGCGGGGTGGAGCAGTCAGGTAGCTCGTCGGGCTCATAACCCGAAGGTCGTTGGTTCGAATCCAGCCCCCGCTACCAAGAAAATCAAGGACTTACATCGTTTTGGTGTAAGTCCTTTTTGGTTCATGGGCTACTTTTGGGCTCATTTTTCGCTGTCCGCGGCAAGTTATTCTGTCACACCCGGCAAGATAAAGTGTCACAGGAATCGGGCCGCCGCCACCAGAGCGTAAAAATCCTGTCCGCGCCGGGCGTTCCGCCGCGACAGGTTCTGAATGTGCCATCTCCTGGTTATTCAGCTACTTAACTGACACTACCTCCTATTTACGAAGTTGCTCACTAAGAGTTCATTAGCTGGCACGGTATTGCTGGCCGCACCAGCGGAATAAGTCAGTTTGATAGGCTTGAACTTAAAATCTTTGACAATCTCCCGGATTTTCGGTTGATCGTTTATGCTCCAAATAAATCTCCCCTTGATCCGGCCAAGCACCTCAGCCATTTCCCGATAATCTTCCAGTTCCATGTTATGCCGGTAAACCGGCGCCTTCCAGTAGGGTGGGTCCAGGTAAAAAAAGGTCTGGGGGCGGTCAAATCGTTCCACAAATCGCCGCCACGGCAGATTTTCAATGGTCACCCTGGCCAAGCGCAAATGAACGGCTGAAAGCTCCTCTTCTAGGCGCAAGAGGTTGATTTTTGGGTGTCTTAAAGGATTAGAGCCGAAAATCCGACCCTTGACTTTTCCTCCAAATGCCCCCCGCTGAAGATAGTAATAGCGAGCTGCTCGCTGGATATCCGTCAGGCCCCCGGCTTCTATTTGTCTTTTCCAGTCTTCAAACCATTCTCGTGAAACGAGGAGCCATTTGAACTGTTTTATGAATTCCTCCAAGTGATTCTGCAAGACCCTGTAAAAGGTGATCAGATCGCTGTCCAGATCGTTGATGGTCTCGTATTTTGAGGGCTCTTTCTGAAAGAAAACCCAGGCGGCACCCGCGAATACTTCGCAATAAGCCTCGTGTTTCGGAATCATGTCGATAATGGTTTTGGCCAGTTTGCTTTTCCCACCGATATAGGGCAACGGGCTTTTCATTCTTCTGCTCCTTTACAACTCTGTGCCGGATCTGTATTAATTGTCCCGTCCCCGCGGGGACACGAGGGGCAGTCCCGGCAACGGGATGATCCGATGTTGCCGCATCGGGTTAGTGGGGAAAGTTACGGCTTCCCCGCCTGCTCCTACTCTGTGCGCTCCCACCCCCTTAACCAGCGTTCAATGGTCACCACCTGCCTAGCTTTTATCCGTTCCCTGTGGCCCTTGCAGGCCACCAGGACGCCCTCCAGGATGCCCTGAAGGGTTTCCGGCCTGCCCTTGCGGTGGTGAATAAAGCGCGCAGCCAGGTCCTGGCCGCCGAAAAGATAGGTGGCTATGGTCCGGTTGCGTGTGTAGTCGTCATAATTGTAACTGTAGCCTCGTTTTTCCCCGTGGTGGAAAAGGGTTCCGTGGGGCCAGATCCACACGTTATATCCCAGCACGGCCAGGGTGAAGTTGATGAAATTTTCCCCGCCGCCGTAAATGCCCATTTCCGCGGGCCAGCCGCCCAGGGCGTCATAGATTTCCCGCGCTATCATCATGCCGCAGGTGGACATGCAAGGCACCTGGTAGGGCGGGGCGCTTTCGCCCCAGTAGCGGTCCCCGGTGAAGCTGTAATGTACTTCCCCCCGGTCCAGGTTATTTACCAGCTTATAGATCAGCCGGTGCCATTCCATGATTTTGTAAGTCAGGGGCAGGTGCAGGGTCCCATGCAGGCTTCCATAATTGCCCCTGTAATGACACAGCATGCTGTAAAGCCCGCCGCGGCTGACCATGCAGTGGGCGTCACAAAACCACAGGACCTGGCCTGTGGATGCCTGCACGCCCAGGTTCTTGGCCTGCCAGTGGGACAGCTTTTCTTCATAGCGCAGGACCTTCAGCCACGGGTTGCCTTTTTCCGTGGCGGCCAGGGCTTCATGGCCCTTGTCTTCTTCCCGGCCCTGGGCCTTCACTTCCTCACAGAAGTTGTTCACCGTGATGATTTCAAAGTCCACCCGGCCCCGCAGTTCTTCCGCAATATTGCGGACCGTGAACAGGACCTGCGGATATTCGTTGCAAAACGGGATGATTACGCTAAGTTCAGCCACAAGCTTG
>JARRRH010000048.1:0-14563 GCA_037380925.1 Deltaproteobacteria bacterium
AAAGGCTAATGTGAATGAACTGATACCTAGACAGTTCGATCCCATTTCAGGATACCCCCCTTACAAGGAAGTCCCCTGCGAGGTGGCGAAAACCTGACACCACACAAACGGAGAGAGGAGGATACTCAAATCATGGCCCGATACGGGATACTCGTTGACCTTAACCGGTGTACAGGCTGCATGACATGCGTCATAGCTTGTAAGGAAGAGAATTTTACCCCGCCGACGGTGTGGTGGCAGAGGATATTGGAACTGGAAAGCGAGCCGCAAGATCAAATAGTGTATTTCCGGCTCGCGTGCATGCATTGCGACAACCCTCCTTGTTTACCGGCCTGTCCGGAAAAGGCCATTTACCGGAATCCGGACGGGATTGTTCTCATCGATCACAAGAAGTGCCAGGGCCACGGGGAGTGTGCTAAGGCCTGCCCTTACGGCGTGATCGATATGAATCCCAATGAGGATTATTTTCCGGAAAAGGCTACCCCATACGAACACACGCAGGACAAATACCGGATTCATCCTGCTGGAAAGGCATCAAAATGTACGCTCTGCATCCATCGAATCGAGCAGGGCAAAGAGCCTGCCTGCGTTGCGTCATGCCCTTCAAAAGTCATGGTTTTTGGCGATCTGGATGACTTGAAGAGTCCCATTCACAGGAAGCTTTCAAAATCGGTGGAGCTTCTTCCATCCTCAGGGGCCAAACCCAGAGTCTTCTATGTGGTTCCGGGAGATCTGTCACAACAGATAGAGCAAAGGGTAATGGAAAACCCACACATGGAACGCTAGCCCTACTTTTGCCTCTCCCTCTCATCCATGTCTTAGTATTCCTTTTTCCCCGGACGGAGCGGTTTATTTACAGCGTACATTTCTGCTGTGCTAACATTAGCTGGAGTAGGCTTGACAGAAACGGTGGTGTCTGGAAGTATGAAAATGTTTGCGTAAGAAGCGTGTCTTTTCCGGTTTTGCGGGAGAGCTGTTTTTCAGGAGGTGCGATGATGCAGGAGGATCTGAGGCTCTATCTGAAACGCCTGGAGTCGGCGGATTTCCTTTTAACCACAAAGGAAGACGTAAGCCCCCAACTGGAAGTTGCGGCGCTGATGAAAGCCGGTGAGAAGAGAGGAAAGGCGATTCTTTTTGAAAGAGTGAAGGGGTCCGGTTTCCGGCTGGTGAACAACATTTGCGGATCAAGACCCATGTTGGCTCTTCTCTTTGAGACCAAGCCCGACCAAGTTCTTAACGAATGGATCAATAGACTTAAATCCCCGATTGAGCCTGAATTGGTTCCCAAAGGGCCCGTTAGGGAAATAATAAAAGAAGGCTCCAGTGTAAATCTCGAGGAGTTGCCGATGGTTACCCATTCCAGTAAAGACGCGGGTCCCTACATTACGGCGGGTGTAGTGGTGGCCAAAGATCCCAAGACGGGTATAAGAAATGTGTCAATCAACCGTATGCAGTACAAAGGGAAAAACAAGCTGGGCATAAGAATGATGCCCCCGCAGCATTTAGGCCAAATCCATGAAAAGTGCGAAAGGGAAGGCAGGCCCCTTGAAATTGCTGTAGCCATAGGCAATCATCCGTTTGAAATTCTTGCGGCTGCCACATCAGCCCCTTATGGGATCGATGAATTCGTCCTTTCCAGTTCTCTCCGAAAAGAGCCGGTTCAACTTATAAAATGCGAAACAGTAGACTTGGAAGTCCCTGCTTTTTCGGAGATAGTCCTCGAAGGAGAGGTTGCAGCCGGTGTAAGGGAAGAAGAAGGGCCATTTGGGGATTTTATGCAATACTATGTTCCTGTTATGCAAAATCACGTTTTTACAGTAACGGCAATAACCCATCGCAGTAATCCGATTTATCAGACTATTCAAGCCGGTTCGTTGGAGGATACCCATATCCTGGCTCTGTCAAGAGAAAGTGAGATTTACGAAGCAGTGAGCAAGGCCGCTGATGTTCAAGCTGTTTGTCTCGCCCCGACGATCCTTAGCTGTATGATATCGATTGAGAAACATTTTGAAGGGGAGCCCAAAAATGTTGATGCAGCAGCGTTTGGAGCCTACAGATGGCTGAAATATTGTGTCGTAGTTGATCATGATGTCGATGTCTTCGACGTAAATGATGTTTGGTGGGCAATGGCCACAAGGAGTCGGCCGGGCACTGGGCTTTTCATTATGGATAACGCGCTCGGCTTTCCGCGGGATCCTTTCCATATCCATCAATCAAAGCTCGGCATAGACGCTACAGCTCCTCTCGATGAATGGCAGGAGTTTCAACGAAAGACAGTTCCCGGGAATGGTGCGATTCGTTTAGAGGACTATTTATAGAAACGGTAGAGGTGATTGCTTGAAGGGGATGTGGATGGAAACCAAACATACCGTGTGTCGTCTTTGTTCCGCATGCTGCCCTGTAGTAGTTCAGCTCCAAAAGGGGAAACTGATCTGCGCAAAGAGAAAACCCGTGGTTTCTTTGGAGGAAGCCTGGGAGTGTCCCAAGCTGGGAGCAGCTCAAGATATTATTTACTCACCCGAGCGATTAATGGAACCTCTCATCAAAGAAGGAGGCGACGATCATAAAAAGTGGAAAGCTGTTTCGTGGGAAAGAGCGCTGAACACTTGTTCTGGTAGGCTACAGGAAATCAAGAGAAAATATGGCGCGGAGTCCATCTGCTGGATGAGAGGAATGGCTGCCGACTGGGGCGCTCCATGGGATTATGCGGTCAGATTCATGCATGCTCTCGGTTCTCCCAACGTGATCGGAAATGGAGCTGTTTGTCATGTTGCCCGGGAATTAGCGCACTGCTGCACTTATGGGGCTATGAGCTCTCCAGATTACAAAAATTCCACATGTATTGTTTTGTGGGGAAAGAACGAACGGAACACGAACCCGGCAGGGTATGAATCCATTCTGTACGCAAAAGACCGGGGGACAAGGCTTATAGTCATAGACCCGATAAAGACCGAACTTGCATCCCTTGCAGACATATGGCTGCAAGTCAAGCCGGGAGGGGACGGCCTGCTTGCCATGTCGATGATCCATGTTATCCTCCAAGAAGAACTTTTCGACAGTCACTTTGTGGATGAGTGGACAGTGGGCTTTCAATCCTTGGACCAAGCGGTTGCGAATTACTCTCCCGAGAAAGTAGCCGGCAGGATTTGGCTTGACCCGGAGGAAATAAGGGAATCAGCCCGGCTGTACGCCAACACGAAACCCGCTTGCCTGACTGAAGGAAATGGATTGGACATGCATGTTAACGTATCGCAAAATACAAGAGCGGTATGTATCTTAAGGGCGCTTACCGGGAATATTGACCGAAAGGGAGGGGATCTTTTGCCGCAAGCCGTAGCGACAAGGGATATCCAACTCAAAGACAGGGTCGATAAAGATATAGAGCCAATTGGTCATAAGTATTCTCTGTTTAATAGATTCCATAAGACCAGGGGAAATCATTCCCTTTCGTCCATCGTGGATGCGATTTTGGAGGGAAAGCCGTACCCTATAAAAGCCCTTATCATTCAGGCTTCAAATCCCAAGGTCACCATGGCCAATTCGGCAAGATTTCTGCGAGCCTTGGAAAAACTCGACTTTATCGTGGTAATGGACCTGTTTCAAACCCAGACGTGCGAGCATGCTGATCTCATCCTCCCTGTAACAACACCTTTTGAGAAGACCCAGTTAAACCTTAAAGCCATGTCGAATCCAATAGTCCTGCAAAATCAAGTGATCGCATGGGCCGGAAACAGTCGGCCGGATTGGAAGATCATCTTTGATTTGGGAAAAAAGATGGGATACGCAGAGGACTTCCCCTGGAATACGGCGGAAGAAGCCATTAACTATCAGCTGGAGCCGTCCGGTGTCACTGTAGACATGCTTCGTGACTGCCCCGATGGCTTTTTCTTAGAGGAAACCGCGTATGAGAAATATACAAAGGGAGGCTTTAACACCCCTACCGGCAAAGTAGAATTCTATTCGGAATCCTACGAGAAAAAAGGCTACCCGCCTATACCTGCCTTTGCTGAAGATGAAGAAAATCACCTCAGTTCCTTTGAAGAACGAGAATATTATCCATTCCTGGGAATCAGCGGGGCTAGACCGAACAGTTTCGTTCACTCCCAGTTTAGAAACATTCCTTCCTTGCTGAAAAATGAACCTGAGCCGGTTGTCGACATTCACCCGGAAGATGCTGAAAGAAAAGGCATAAGAGACGGGGATGAAGTAACTATAAAGACCGCCAACGGCTCGATTCAAATGAGAGCGAGAGTTTCAGACATCGTCCATCCAAGGGCGATCCGTGTCGCATGGGGATGGGGAGAGTTGGATCTAAAACATAATTTAAACAGATTAACGGATGACAGCAACCGGGATCCCATCTCGGACACCCCTTCGAACAGGTGTTTCATGTGTGATGTTTTTAAGACGATGAAGGGTTCGCGTACGAAATAGTACTCTCCGATGTAGCGACTTTTTGACTGATGGCGGCAACGGCAAACAAGCTGAATCCTATGCCGTTCCAGAGTATCCCCGGAATAATGAGTCCGACTGAAGCAGCAAGCAAGAGCAGCCGTTCAGGCAATCTCGTCACCTTAATGAAGAAATTGTCCCAAAACGCGGCAAATGCTACAAGGCCGAGCAGGACCGAAATGGCTGTTTCAATGATTATCCCAGGCGAGCCCTGCAGCAATATGGCAGGTCGGTAATAAAAAACGAACGGCAATATGTAAAGCCCCTTCGCAAACTTGAAAGCTGTAAACATCGTCTTTATGGGTTCCGATCTGGCAATTCCTGAAGCGGTGATAGAAGCAAGCCCAACCGGGGGCGTGATTTCAGAATCAATGCTGAACCATATCATGATGAAGTGTGCGGTCATCAAAGAAAACCCCATGTCTATAAGGGCGGGACCGGCTGTAATAGCCAGCACAATATACGCCGGCCCAGCGGGCAGGCCCATGCCCAGAATCATAGAAATCAGCCCAACGAAAAAGATAGCCAGAAAAGCCAGACCGTGCGTAAGATCGGAGAGAAGCCAGGATATTTTTAGACCAATACCCGAGAGGCCGACAAGGGCAAGAATGATTCCGATACAGGCCACGATGCTGCCGATGCTCAGGGAGTATTTACCACCTAAGACCAGTGATTCATAAATTAAGGCAATATCAAAACTGCGGCTGCGAATCATGTGAATGATTATCAGGGATACAATCCCGGCAAGCGCCGCCATTGCCGGGGAATAACCGAGAGCCATTGTCACAATGATCAGTATCAAGGAAAAGAAAAAGTGCCAGCCCGTTCGCATGACGCTGAGTGCAGACAGTCGGGAGAGAGACTCGTGAACTCCAATATTTTGTCTCTTTGCTTCAAAATGTATAAAGCAGCCCACTGTAATGAAGTACAGGAGGATAGGTATGGCGGCCACAGACACGATCGTCAAGTATGGAATTTGGGTGAATTCCACCATAATGAATGCAACAGCGCCCATAATGGGCGGCATGATTTGCCCGCCTGTGGATGCTGCCGCTTCGATAGCTCCAGCAATATGAGGCTTGTATCCTGCCTTTTTCATCATAGGGATCGTGAATATCCCTGTTGACGACACATTGGCTATGGCACTACCTGAGATCGATCCCATCAATGCGCTGCCCACGACGGCGGATTTTGCCGTCCCCCCTACTAGCCATTCCATAGTAGCCTTCCAGTCCGCAATATACCTGGCTCACCACAGTCTCGACATCAAAGCCCGGGTGCCCGAAGGTTCCCGGAATATAATTGCCGAAGAGAGCGTAAATTATGGTGCCTGATGCAACCAGTGTCAGTGCCCAGCCTATTACCCTTCGGCCGATGTCAAGTCCGATGAGAATCATAATAATGCCGAAAAATATATCCGTATTATTCAGGTTGCTGAGGCGCAGAAAGCGTTCCTGATAATCGTACATGATGTACAGGGAGCCGAGGACGGATAGCACAATGATCACTGAATCGATTACTGAGAGCTTGTGAAGAGGTAGTCGCTTGCTGAAGGGATACACCACAGCACACATCGCCAGGGTCATCATAAGGTATAAGGATCGTTTGATGACAACATCTGAAGCTGGATTAAGGGTCCAGTAAATAATCAGCACGGATATAGAAGCCAAGCCGGCGTCTACAAGCTTGGCCGGCAAGCCGGAAAAATCTCGCTCTCCTGTTCTGATTTTTTGATGCTTACCACCGGTCCTCTTTGTATCCGTGCGGGGGCCGGAGTCTGCTTCTCTAAAGCCCATAGATGTGCCTTTCCAAGTTCCTCAACTTATTTTCGATAAATGCGGTACCCTGTCCCAGAAATGATTTGATGGAAGAAAACTTTCATCGATCTCGCCATTTGCCTATTCTTTAGGAAGAAAGGAAAATTTTTCTGCGCATTCAAGTAGAGGAGCGTCCGCAGTAATGATGATTGTTCGGGGCACTCCCTGAGGCGCTCCGGAATGCCCCAAGAACATCGTCTATTTCAAGAGACCAACTTCCTTAAAGAAACGTTTTGCTCCGGGGTGAAGAGGGATGGGCTCCCACTTGGCGGCGTTTTCCAGCTTGATGCCTTTTCCCGCCGGATGGACTTTTCCCAAATAGGTCAAACCTTCCGAACTGTACATGGATTTGACAAGCTTGTAGACGAGATCGTCGGGGAGGTCCTTTTTGCAAGCCCACAGCGCAGCCATACCAACAGTCTCGACATCCTCATCAATGCCTCTATAGGTGCCGGCAGGAATAACCATGGGGAGGTATTTGGGCATAGTTTCAACAAGCTTTTCCCGGTACCCCGGTGCAAACCGGATGATGTGAACTTTGTGGGTTAGGGATAGTTCCGTAATGTCAGGCGTTGGGATGGCAGCGATTTGCATGGCTGCATCAATTCGTCCGGTCTTGAGAGAGTCGACCGCGGCCCTTGCCGGCAGGAAAACATTCTCTATGTCCTTTTCAGGATCAAGTCCATGGATTGCCAACCAATCATAGAACAGCTTGTGCATTGATCCGCCGGGTGCGCCGACGCAAACTTTCTTCCCCTTCAAATCCAGGTATGTTTCGATTTTGTTCTTCTTCAATGTATAGGGCTCACCCCAATTCGCAAAGAGAATCCCCATACCCCTCATGTTGTCATGCTTTTTCTTGTATGGGGCCAAGCCTTCGAATGCGGCTTTTGAGTCGCCGGTACTCACCAATCCTATGTCTGCTTTGCCCGTATCGAGCCGGGTGATGTTCTCGTCCACACCTCCAGATGTCACCGCCGTGCAGGTTACGCCCTCAATGTGCTTTGTGATGTACTCCGCCATTCCGCCGCCGATGGCATAGAACCCGCCGCCCATAGATCCGGTTGATATGGAGAGATTTTGGGTCCCCGCTGAACAGACACCCGCCAACGCAAAAATCACCAAAAATACGATCAAGCTAATAAAATTTCTTTTCATGATTCCCTCCTTTGATGGAATTTGGTTTGAATAGGTGGATAAGAACTCCTATCTCATCGCCTCTAACACTCCTCAAGACCTTTGCCGCCCCGTCGATTGGGAAATCTACCAAGGCAACACCGCCCTCCTTTCCCTATAGGGTGAAACGTGGATTGCATCCAAGGGGCACTCCAGTTCACAGAGGAAGCAACTCTGACAATCTCTCAAATACATGATGACGGCCTTTTTGGAATCCGGATCAACCCTGATCACGTCCTGGGGACAGATCAACTCGCATTTGCCGCAGCCGTCGCATCGCTCATGATTTATCCAACTGATTCCCATGCTGCCTCTCGGTTGTGTGAGTATGGTCAAAACGGCTGCTGAATTGCTGCAACGGCCCCCCAGTTGGAAGGGCCCCGCCAATCAGCTTAAACCGCTCCATTCCATGCGTTTTGCGACTGGATGGATGGGTGCATTATTTTCCGGGCGAAATGGGTAATTTTGGATGGGGATATCCTTTGTGGAAACGACCACTTGATTCTCTTCCTGTCGAAGGAGGATCCATTTCAGCCAGCGGGCATTATCGATGTACGGATAGTCCTCTCTTAAGTGAGAGCCCCTGCTCTCGGTTCTCGTTATGGAAGCACGAAGGAACATCTCTGCGCATGTTACCATGTGCGAAGCTTCAATTGACATCCGAAGATAGTGTGGGTCGTATGCTTTCAAAAAGGGCACTACCTCGTCGCGCAACTGACAGATTTTATCCAACGCTTGCTGGAGCCTCCGGCCATGACGCAACAGGTAGATGTCCATGGGGAAGATAAGCTCTTGCACTTTTAGAACCACGTAGTCAGGTTCTATACCGTTCGCTCTGGTGAGAGGCAGTGAAAGTTCTTCTCTGAACCGGGTCAGTTCATCTTCGCCGTGGGAGCAGGGCCCGGTCTCTTTTACATATTCCGAGGCTGTTATCGCACTCTGCGCACCCGAGGTCGCCGCGAATGGAATGGCATAGGCGCAAAAACCCTCGACGCCCGATGCCGGACCGCATGTAGCGTCTCCAGCCGCGTAAAGACCTCGTAAATCCGTTTCGCAAGCGGTGTTAATTCGCAGGCCACCGCCGTATCCCACGTTTCCCATGTTGACGGACACCCATTCAACACGGTCTCGTATTCCTCCTCGTTTTATAAAACCTGCCCTTTCAAAAGCAAGATACATGAGGGGCAAAGTTTTTCTGAAATACTCAAGGGTTTCTTCATTGAATCCACTGAAATCATAAAAGATCGGTCCTCTGCCGAGTTTGACCTCGCAAGCCATTCCTGCTGACAAGCGATTCATTGAGGCATGATCACCATATTCGGGATCATACTTGTGCATGTAAGGGTCTCCTTTGGCGTTCACAAACCGCGCCCCTGACCCTTGTAGAACATTCATTCCGGTTGTGTCAAAGTAAGCACAGGAAAGATGATGGCATGTAAACTCATAATTGGCCAGTGAGGCTCCGGCACGTAAACCCATCACATGGGCATCTCCGGTAACCATCTTCTGATAAGCATAATGGGATTTGAAGGCTTGAGCCCCTGCTGTCAAAATCGTTGCCTTGGCCCGGAAAACTTTTTCTTGACCTGTCCTCAGATCAAATCCGAGCGCGCCGGCAATTCTTTTGCCGTCCATCTTGTCGTGGAGCAGATGGGTGATCATTGTTTTGTCCATGATTCGTACGGAAAAACGACGCGCAGCAGCCCGAAGGACGTCCATCAATTGCGGTCCCTGGAACATCATGGTCTTTATGGGTCTCTTTTGGGAAGAACCTTGGCCTTCCAATCTCCGATATCGTCCGTTTTCATCCTTGAGAAACCCGAGTCCCCAAGCTTCCAAATCCTTGGCCCGCTCAAAGACAGTTTCCAAATGCCGCTTTGTCCAGTTCTGGTCGTTAATGTGGTATCCCTCTTCTACGGCTTTGCTGAACCAGAGATCGTAGTCATCCTCTCCAGGAATAAAACACTTGAACGATCCGGCTGCAAACTTGCTGCACCCACTTTTCCCCACGCAGCCCTTGTCGACGACGAGGACGTCGTCAACGCCCCTTTCCTTGGCCTTGATGGCCGCAAAACAGCCTGCTGCGCCACCACCGACGACCAAGATGTCAGTGGTTATCTCGTCCACCACACTGGTCTTCGAATTCATAATAAAATCTCTTGTTTTTCAATCTTCTTGTCTCGGCTGCCCGGAAAGCCAACGAGATCTGTCAGCAAGGCCATGCAAAAAAATTCCTAAGGGCGTCCATGGGTGAACTAGCTTATACAAAAGAAAAAGGACTTGATCAAGGTAATTCGACCATGGAAACCGATCCGTCGGCGGAGAGGATCACTTTTTGCGTGGGGTTCTCTATTCCCGATTTTGCTCACTTCTCCCTTGACTCAGAGGGCGAATTTCTTTATAGTCCCTGTCCGCATAAATTCATATCAATGCTTGTGCCTGAAAAAAAGCCCTGTCAGCGGGTTCTTGTCAGTCAACCCAGGCCACGGTCTTGGATTGGCTTCGGGTTTTAACGTTCCAGGACAGGATCACGGTTTGTTCACCTGATGATTATATTCTTCAGGCGGAATGGGGGCAAAGCACGCAGCAAAAGTCATCGGACCTGAAGGGCTCTCAGAGATGATGAGCAAATAGGAAAACTGAAACAGGAGGGAACACCATGGGTAGCAAAGTGACATATTATCCATTTTACATCGGCGGCGTGAAGCAGGTTTATCCCAATGTTCATCCCGGAACGCCCAAATATGCCTCAGCGATCGTGATTGACAATCTTGTTTTCGTCTCGGGGATGACCGCCCAGGATACGGAAACCGGAGCTTGTTTAACGGATACCATGGCCGATCAGATGTGGGTGGCCCTCGAAAAGGTCAGGGCGGCTTTAGAAGAAGTGGGCAGCAAGATGGAGAATATCATAAAGACCCTGATACTCTTCAAAGATATCAAAGATTATCAGATCATGAGAGCTACAGAGCTCAAATATTATCAGAAGTATGCCCCCCGCCTAGTTGAGGAGCCGCCGGTAAGCACCATCTTGCAGGCCGGAGCCCTTGCCAGGCCTGAGTTTCTGGTGGAGATGGAGGTCGTTGCCGTCTTATCCAGGGAGGTGTAAAGAGGTTGAAAGAAAATCAAGATGAGGGGTGGCTTTAGGCCCTAATCCGGCTCGGAGCGTCCGGCCGTTTTGTCATGATCAGGAAAATCGGACAGCTGTCACAATGGCTGAGGTGTTGAAGGTTAGTTTCTCTACGCGGATATGGGAAAAGGCATTTTCTTCCAAGGCGACCGCGAGTTCCGTGAGCCAAGCGGTGCTTCGAAGCACTGCCGGAAGTTCCTCAAAGGCTGTTTGCCATTCAGGATACTTTCGTGTGCCCAAGGTCTGTAAAATTTTGAAGTACAAACGCCAGACCTTTGGGAAAAAGCGGCAGGATGGATAGATGAAATCATGCATGATGAGAACACCTTCGGGTTTCAGCATCGTGCCTGCGTTTCGGACCAGGATCCCTAACTCCGCATATTTGGCCAGATAGGAAGAGGTGATGCAGTCGAATTTCTCATCCAGAAAAATATCCTCTGCCCGGCCCAAGAGCAATTCCACGTTTCTCAGGCTCAAAGCTTCGGCCTTTTGGCGGGCAATGTTCAGATATTCTTCCCGCAATTCGACCCCGATGACATGACAGCGGGGAAATTTTTGAGCGATCTTAAAGGTGAGGATGCCTGTGCCGCAGGCCTGATCCATGATTCGTAAAGGGTTGACGGGACTTTTCTGGAGGATCTTTTTCTTCCACCACAGGTCGAATCCAAAGGTGCACAAACGCACGATCTGATCATAGGTGGCGCCCGTGCCGGAGAAAATTCGGTGAGCCAGATTTACACCTGGATAGAGGCGCATGGAGATCCTCCCGGTTTATAGCTGATTACAGCCTGTGAGTTCACGAAAGAAACTGTCCTGAAAAAAGAGAAATCCGTAGCAAGGTCTCCCCATGTCCGAAATCAAACGCTTTTCGTTGAAATTTGTCTTCCTGGCCCTCATGTTGCTGGGGTTGCCGCTGATCGGGGTATTGGTCGCCGGATATCCGGTGACGCCCTATCTTGAATTTCCGCCCCACACCCGCTTTGTTCGGCATACCCCGTTTTCATGGAAGGCTTTTATCTTTTTTGCGCTACTCATTTTAGCAAGCATTCTGACCCTGACCGTCATCGGCATTCTGTCCTGGAGAAAAAATGGCCGGCAAGTCGGCCCGCAAACCGCCGAGCACGCGTTTCCCATCTGGGGCTGGATCGGCGTATTCACCGGTGTGGCAGCATGGATACTGGCCTGGACACGTTTTTCGTGGTTTACCGATTACCAACCCTTCACCTTCAGCCCCCTGTGGTTTTCATATATTGTGGTCATAAATGCACTGTGTTATCGACGCACCGGTCACAGCCTGATGACGGATCGCCCCGGGTTTTTCCTTCTCTTGTTCCCTGTCAGCGCCGCTTTCTGGTGGTTCTTTGAGTACCTGAACCGTTTTGTTCAAAACTGGTACTATGTGGGTGTCGAGTTCAGTGCCTGGTCTTATTTCTTGTACGCCACCCTGCCTTTTTCAACCGTTTTGCCCGCCGTATTAAGCACCTGCCAGTACGTGCAGGGAGCCGAGTGGATCCGCCGAGCCTATGCCGACGTCAGGCCGATCAGGCTGCCCCAACCTGTTCCGACGGCTGCATGTATTCTCTTGCTGTCCGCTGCCGGCCTTGCCGGCATCGCTGTCTGGCCGAATTATTTATTTCCCCTTGTTTGGGTCTGCCCGCTGTTGATCCTGGTTTGCCTGCAAACCCTGATGAAAGAACGTCATATTTTCTCGCAGATAGGTGCCGGGGACTGGAGCGTTGCGGTTGCAGCGGCTCTGGCTGCTGTTTTATGTGGCGGCTTCTGGGAAATGTGGAACTATTTCAGCCTGGCAAAGTGGAAATACAACATTCCTCTGGTCCACGGATTCCCGATTTTTGAAATGCCCTTTCTCGGCTATGCCGGCTATCTTCCCTTCGGCCTGGAGTGTCTGGTGATCAGCGACATGCTGAACCAGCTATTCCATGCAAACCCGTCCTCCCCCTTCACCTTATGGCCTTCAACAAAACCAGGGAGTCTTTGAGTTCCACCTTCATGCCCATTCGTGTGGCATTTCTTTTGAGCACCCAGGCATCCTTGAGGCTGAGGCGAACCGCATCTGTGAGTTTGTTGATGACTTCCCGCTCCTTCTTCATCCATTCGAACTCCTTGAGGATAGCCAACCTATAACCGTCGGGATCGTTCCAATGCTCCAGTAAAATCTTGACACTTTTCATGCCGGGCACAACCCCATCCCCGGCAAGGGGGGCCACACAACCGATTGCCTCACCCACACCCCATATGCCTTCCCGGGTTCCATCAATGACAAAAGGTTGGGAGTCATGGGGCCCTGAAAGGCGTACCCGGCCTTTGCAGGCGCAAACAATGTTCAACCGTGGGTTCTCCATCAGCCATCCGATTTCTTTCAAAGCGTCGTTGGGATCCCTGGTTAGCGTTCCGCAGCCACTATGATACCCCCGCTTGGCAAGGGGAAAACACCATGCGTATCCGAGGCCTCCGAGCTTGATTCGATTTTCGAGAGGCACATCGGCCAATACACGACGCTGCGCACAGGGCAGAAGGATATCGTTTTCAATAGGGGGAAGATAGGCGCGGCGCATGCCCGTGGCGTCAACGATGCGGTCATAAGCCCGGACAGGGAGGGGACCGCGCTTGACCGTCGCCCCTTCAAGAAGGTCTTTCTCAAGGGACGGCTTGTCATAAGTCATCAGCTCTCCTTTGAGCCGAACATCATCCATGAACACGTGATCAGCGCGATGGAGAACGTATTTTTCAGCATCCAAACCGGCTGACTGGATCAGTTCTGCAAACCCGATGGATGTTCCCCAGGCGCAGGGAGTTATGCCGCACGCGGTGTTGCGCTTTTTGTCAAAGATATCCACCTGAAAGCCCTCATTTCTCAGAAGTCTGTAAAGGTAGCCGCCTGTTGTGCCTGCACCGGCAATGGCCACTTTCAAGACGTCATCCCTCCCTTGAAACGATTGTAGAGTCTGCGTCCCATGAGTTCTTCAATTCCATAATCCCGAAGGAATGAAAAGACCATCACGAAAGCACGAAAACAGGAAAAACTTCATTTCATCTCGCCCTTTCGCAAAGCTCGCTCGAGCCGCCCAAGTGGAATACGCCGTGCTTCCACTTCGTGTCCGGTAGAACAGTCGCGACTCATCGCGGAATCAACCCCAGCACGATCTTCCGGACCTACGGGGCAAACGGATAAACATTCCACATTTTAACTGTCTTTCGCCCTACTGTTCAATCATCAATCGACAATCGCCGATTCCTGGGTCCTCAGGGCCGTATAGGTAGCACAAATGGGCCCATGGCAACAAGCTCTTTTGTCGCTCCCCCAATGCTTTTTTCCCCTTTCAAGGCCACATAACCTATTGAATTTATGCCACTTCTTGGCGACATCACGGCCGCGTGGCCCGGTGGATTCCGCCCGGGCCCGTTTTTCCGGCATTAAGCCGTTCTATTGGCAGCCAGTTTCGTGATCAGTGAAATTTACCAGGTTGACGGTCTGTTTTCCCCTGTGCGATATTGGGCGAGTTGAACATGAGAGGGTGAAGGGGGTGAGATCACTGTTAGGTTTGTTCGCTATGGGAATGGGTTTGTTTTTTCTCGCGGGCTTTGCCGGTGTCTCTGAGCCACGGACTCGGAGTGATCGGGACATCGAAATATTGGTTGTCTATGACAACTACTGTTGCAGATCAGACCTGGAGACGGGTTGGGGGTTTTCGTGCCTCATCAGGGGCATGGAAAAGACCCTTCTTTTTGACACCGGTGGATCGGGTGCCGTGCTCATGCGGAACATGGATAAAATGGCGATTTCTCCGGAAGAGGTTGATGCGGTGGTCCTGTCTCACATTCATGGGGATCACACAGGCGGTATGCAGGCTGTTCTCGAAAGAAAAGGAAATGTGACCGTTTATGCGCCTGCTTCTTTCCCCGATCGTTTCAAGGAGGCGGTTCGCTCTTACGGCGCAGAAGTGGTCTCAGTTGGAGAACCCGTACC
>JARRRH010000049.1:0-10544 GCA_037380925.1 Deltaproteobacteria bacterium
GATGCGCTCTTCTCCCAGTTGCCTGCCTTGGAGGAGGACGACTGCTCCCAGGCGCCTCCCGTCCCCTGGGAGTGTTGATGCGGCCTGTGAGGCGGTTTTAATCAGGGTTCCTGTCAGCGCCCCCGTATGCCCGAAAACCGCCTTTGCGGCCGCTCTCTTCGGAATCTACACGGGATCGGTTCCCGGGCCGTAGTCATTGCGTCTTTCGCATTCTGTCCCTCACGCAGCCCACCACAACATACGGGACCTCTTTCTCTTTGACACACAAGTCTCTCCTGTCGTACTCTGTTCCTAACCGAAAGAAAATTCCTATCGATATCCACTGTAATGAAGACAATAATACCCGCCTTCGGCGCAAAATGGTTAATTAGGCACCTGAATATTTTTGGACTGGAGCCTGGGGATTTATTCGATGGGACCGGTCTCGATTCAGCATGGTTGTATGACGAGAAAGCCTCCATTACCATGGATGACTATCTCCAGCTGATTGTTAACGCCCTGAAGAAAACCGAAGAACCAGCTCTGGGTCTGAAAATAGGCCAGTGGTATAGTCTCCAGGAGCAGGGCGTATGGGGTTACGCCATACTGTGCAGTTCAAACGCCCGTGATGCCATCAATACAGCCTTGAAGTACTGGGAACTCAACGGGCCACTGGTGCATTCCAGCTATGAAGTTGATGAGGCAAATTTCATCTGGGAGATTATACCCGCCTTTCATCACGAAGACCCTCGTCTAATGATTTACGCTGTTGAAGAGCTCATTTCCACCGTATACGAGGCAGCCCGTGTCCTCTTCGAGAGAAGCCTCGATATTGTGGAGGTATTATTGTCTTATCCTCCTCCGCACTATTCTCACCTTTATAGCGAATTATTCAATGCCCCGGTACGTTTCAGTGCTGACAAGAATGCAATGGTTCTTTCAAAAGATTTCCTTGACATGCCTACCATTACCGGACAAGCGAGCCTGAAAGAGATCTGCGAAAAATTCTGCCAGAGCCTCATACAGAACCTTGAGGCACGGGACGAACTTGTCGATTCTATCCGTAAAATAATCATCGAATCTGCCAGCCACTTCCCAAAGGCAGACCAGGTGGCGAAGAGACTCAATATCAGCCCCAGGACTCTGTTTCGTCGGCTCCAGGAACGGGATACCTCATACCAGGCCCTCCTGGATGAGGTCCGTACCGAACTTTCCATGGAGTATCTTAAAAAGACGACTCTCACCATCGAACAGATTTCCGAACTTGTAGGCTTTTCCGAATCCACGACCTTTAGGCAGACCTTTAAGAAATGGACCGGCATGAGCCCGTCTGAGTTCAGGAAAAGGTAAGCCTCACACCCCCTGGCACGATTTCTTCAATCATCTGTCTCTATTCGTCCTATCAAGACATGAACTAGATGGTATATCCTTTTACGAGATTGGAAAAATATTCTTATCTCTATTGAGGAACGGATCATGAGTAGAATCGCAACCGAGGTTGGATTTAGTGGAAGAAAGATGTCAGCCCTGGAGCGTCTGTCCGGAATTCCTAGAATGGCATCGAGTATTTGCCGGTTTCTTGCCGGCAAGATACTGGATAAAGAGCAGATACTACTGAAGGGATTCCTCGATTTCGTGGCAGCGAAATACAATTTCAGTCCCGTTCTCCAGAGGGAGATGATGGGGACCCAGGGATGGATAAATGCTGACATCGGCATGAAATCGGCCGACGGCCGTGTCGAGGTCGCCTTACTCATTAGGGACGGCACCATTACCGTTAAGGAAAAGATCCCCGCTGACGCTGACGCCGTGTTTTACTTTCAGACCGCTAATGTCGTGAGCCGGTTCCTTGACGCGACCAAGAATGAGGCGAACGCCATGATCCTGGCCGGCAAGATGTGGATAGACGGCAACATGACTTTGGGATACTACTGGTTCTATCTCCTTAACGTAATCCTCCTGAACGATGAAATAAAGGCTTACAAGGAGTCAATCAAGGCGAACTGTAAATCCGCCTGCCTCATGGCAAAAGATGTATCGACAGCGGGGAGGAGCGAGCGGAAGAAGCGGCGCGGAGAGCTGATGGGGGGAGAAAAGATCGACCCCGGCGTCAGGTCGCTCGATGATCCCTACCTGTCCGAATATGGACTGGATGACTTCCCTCGGCTTAAAGCCTTCCGTGATGAATATTTCAACACCACGACCGAGCTGACCGCGGAATACGGCAAGCTCCTTACTGATTTCTTCATTGAGCACGGGTACGAGGTTCAAAAGAACGGCGAACCATGGGAGCCGAATCTGCGTAAGGCGAGGTCCTTTCATTATGTCATGAAGAAGCGCCAGGCCCTTATCCGAAGGAATGATCTCCTGGCCGGTACTTATACCCCGAACGCGGTTTCCGGCACCGTCACCCATCCCTACTCGGTTGGGCATTACCTCTGGAGTGAGCTACGTACGTGCCACGCCCGGGAATTAGAGCCCTATACCGTTACCGAGGAGACCATCCAGACCCTGCACCGCCATGTCTTTCCCTTTTGGGCTGACCGAAACCTGTTTCAGCTCTGGAAGAACGAGTTTGACTATCCTCTGGGTGCCAAGATCCAGGACAGGTATTTCTCCGTTTTCTACTGGAAGACAGTTTCTCAGAACGAGATTTCTCCGGGGTATCGGGAATTCATCACCAAGGGTCTGAAGGGGCTGGAAGCGGAGATCGACGCGGAACTGGCAGGTGACCCTGACGCTGACCCGGAAAAGAGAAACACCCTTAAGGCTATGAAGATTGGAATGGACGCTGCAAGGACCTATACACGGAACCTGGCGAGCCAAGCCCAGAGAGAGGCCGGGACTGAAGAGAACCCGGTCCGCAAGGCTGAACTTGAAAGAATGGCAGAGGCCCTGGACCGCGTGCCAGAGAATCCGGCGAGGAACCTCTATGAGGCTGTCCAGGCCCTGTGGATCATGCACATCTGCCTCGGCCTGGAGAGCATGGACGACGGCCCTTCGCTGGGGCGACTAGACCAGATACTGCAGCCCTATTTTAATGAAGATATTTCAAAGCTGTCAAATAGGGAAGAGAGAAAAGAGTACATAAAGCATGTTATTGAGGTCATCGGATGTCTCTACATGAGGCTTTGCAGCCACCTAATCTCCGCGCCGGAGATTGGCACCTGGCAGAATTCCGGATCCCCCCCGAACACGACCATCGTCGTCGGCGGAGTCACCCGGAAGGGTGAGGATGCTGTGAACGACATGTCCTACATAATACTTAAGGTGACCGAAATGCTCGGCCTCCAGGACCCGAACATGCATGCCCGGTATAAATCTGGCGTCAACAGCAGGGCCTTCCTCAACCGGGTCTGCGAGGTGAACTACGTCACCGGCGCCACCCCTTGCATCCACAGCGATGACGCCATGTTCAAGGCCCTGGGAGCCAACGAAGACTGGGAGATCGAAGACATCAGGGAGTGGACCCCCACCGGGTGCGTGGAACCGTCGATTCCCGGCAAGCACTGCAGCGCTACCTCAAGCCTGGAGGTGAACCTGATGGCTCCGTTTGAAATGGCCCTCAACAACGGGTATCACCCCCTGGTGAACTGGCAACTCGGCGAGGAGACCGGCCGAATCCAAAACGGGGATTTCATGACCTTTGAGGAGTTCTGGACTGCTTTCCGGAAACAGTGCGAATTTTTGTTCGAGCAGTCGGTCACCGGCAACAACCAGCTCGGCGAGGTCCACCAGCGGCACCTCCCGACGCCGCTTATGTCGGCATCGATCGAGGGGTGCATCAAGAAAGGAAGAAACATAACCAGGGGGGGAGCCAAGTATAATTCCACCGGTGTTTCAGTCATCGGCATGGCCGACGTGGTGGACTCCCTGATGGCTATTAAGAAGCTGGTTTTCGACGACAAGTCTGTTACGTTTACGCAATTAAAGGACGCGATTGACAACAATTTTGAAGGATATGAAAAGCTCCACGCATTGACCAAGCACCGGGTTCCCCGGTTCGGTTCCCGCAACGATGCGGCCGTGGCCATGGCCCAGCGCGTCACCCAGCTGGTGAGCGATATCTACAAGAGCCATAAAAACTACCGCGGAGGCCACTACGCCACCGGGTGGTGGACTATGAACAACCACTCCACTTACGGGCGGGTATCGAGCGCGTCTCCCTCCGGAAGGCTCAAGGGTCAACCCTTCACCCCTGGTCTGACCCCCCATCCGAGCGCATCCACGAACATGCTGGACAACCTCCTGGACGTGGCACAGCTGAATCCAAGAACCGTGGACAACAACATCGCCTTCAACGTCCGTATCGTACCGTCGGCAAAGGACACTCACGAACAGACGGTCAACAGGATGACCGATTACGTGCAGACGTACTTCGAAAAAGGGGGGATGCAGGTACAGTTCAACGTGGTGGATACCGACACCCTGAAGGATGCCATGGCAAACCCGGAGCACTATTCCGACCTCCTGGTGCGAATCTCCGGGTACTGCGGCTATTTCGTAGAGCTACAGCGTGACCTGCAGCTTGAGATTATTCGAAGGAACGAGTTCGGTATTTAAGAATGAAACAGCCGCTGATCATAGATATCAAGGGGAACAGCCTGGATGACGGACCGGGTATCCGTTCCGTGGTTTTCGTCAAGGGATGTCCCCTCAGGTGCGACTGGTGCCAGAACCCGGAAAGCCAGAAGGCCGGCCCTGAGCTCATATATTTCAAAGAGAAATGCATCGGATGCGGTTCCTGCATCGAGGTGTGCCCTGAAAAGGCAATTTCCCCTGATAATACATATTTCGTTGACCGGGGCCTCTGCACCGGGTGTTTCAAGTGTACGGACGTGTGTCCCTCCCGGGCCCTGCGGCCGGTCGGAAAGGAGATCACCGTTGATGAGATCGTACAAGAAATCATCCCATACAAGTCCTTCTTCGAGACCTCCGGGGGAGGCGTGACCCTTTCCGGGGGGGAACCGACCCTGTTCATGGAGTTTTCTTCCGAGCTTCTGCGGCGGTTAAAAGGAGAGGGCATACATACGCTCCTCGAAACCTGCGGCTGGTTCGAAATGGAGCGGTTCGAAGAATTGATGCTCCCCTGGCTGGACATGATCTACATGGATATCAAGATCATCGATCCGGATGAACACAGCAGACGGTGTGGAGTTCGGAATCAAATGATATTGAAGAACTTTCGTCATCTAAGCGGACTGGCTGCTGCAGGGCAGGTGGACCTCCTACCCCGAACACCCCTCATCCCGGGTGTCACCGATACGGGGGACCGGATCCGGGACCTGATAGGCTTTTACATTGAATACGGTATCAGCAAAGCCTCGCTGCTGGGTTACAATCCGATCTGGATCGACAAGTGCGGCCAGCTTGGGCTGGATTCAATGCCAGGGCCTGAATCAGAAATGAGAAAGTTTTATGATGCTGAACAAATGGAAACAGTCAAATCTATATTCTATGGAAAGGGCATTAGAATAATCGAATGACAGTGGTGAATTCACTGCTTGCTCAAAGGGGCGGGGAATTATTTACGCTTTGCGGAAATCATTCGTGGTGTAATCATACGAGCCAAGGGGGAGGTTCAGGCAGCAGATAACATTCCCTTTAATAATCCCGTCTCTCACATTTCCGGCATGCTGAGTATGCACCTGATCTACGACATCAAGCACGATAACCAGACATGGAACAAAAAGCCCTTCAGCCAGTCTCGAGGCCATATGTACCAGAACGACCGGGACTGGCGGTTTTAAGGAGTGCCACGTGACTTGGACGCCCGGGACGGGACGTTTCTGTTCCGAGTCGGCAAGCAGATCGTCTCCTGCGGCGAGAAGGACTTCTTTCGGATCATGGACCAGATGAAGCCGACCGACGACCGCCGGGGCTTCTCGGACGTGGAGTTCGAGACCACGATCATCCCGATCTGGCTGGTCCGGGCGGAGTGGAGGCCGCAGCTCGACCTCGGCCTTGCGGAAGAGACGGGGCTGCAGTTCATCTTCAACCCGAACTCGGAGTTCATCGAGAACCAGAGGCTGGAGACGGGCAACTCCTACGGGGGCGTCTCGTCGGCTGCGGCCGAGATCGCCAACCCCTGTGTGCCGAACTCGGAATCGGGACGCCCACCCTGCACGTAGGCCACCCGGACCCGAATCAGATCAGCCGGTACCACAGTTGGGACAGCGACGAGTTCGAGTACGGGCTGCGGCTCAGCCTGATGATCAAGGGCTCCATTGTGGCTCTTCAGGAAGAGTGACAACATCACCTTCAAGGTCAAATACAGCTGGGGTTGATCCGTCACCGGATCCCTCCAACCCTATTGTCATCGACAGGGCAGAAACATCAAGGAGGAAACCATGAGGAAACCCACCTGCCCCCTGATCGCGTTGCTCTTCGCAGTGTCTGCGGCCTCCGCGGCCTGGGGAATCGAGAATTACCATGCCGCGATCAAGCAGATCACGGACGTCAAGGGGATTATCGACGATCCTGCGCCGTTCTACACCGACTCGCAGTTCTACAAGATTTTTATCCCGGACGATGTGTGGAAAATGGTCACCTTTGACCCGGAGGCGAGCCGGGTCACCTGGGAGAAGGCGGTGGGCCTGCGGGCCAAGGACCTGGTCGGAAAGATCGCCCCGGAGATCAAGCCCGGAAAGTACACACTGGCGGACAAAGAGAAGTACCCTTTCAAGGAGCTGATGATTCCCTATCACTACGATCGGTTCAATGCGCCGGGTGGGGAGGGGATGCCGCACCACATCGGGTACTTCACCGAGTTCGAGGTGATCCCGACCCAGCAACTCTGGCATGGCGAGCCGGTCGGCAAGGCCACGCTCGAGAACATGGGGAAGACCGAGCTGGACGAGCAGGGATACATCAAGTACGAGACCTATGTGGCCGGATACCCCTTTCCCAGGCCCTCGGGGGACAAGAAGGCCTGGCAGATCCTGTACAACTGGATCCAGAGAACGAGCGAACCCGAGAGCGCGGCGAACTACGATCTCTCCATCGGCGTGAACCGGAGCGGCAAGATCGATCACGAGGGCACGGCCCACTTTTTCTGGGTGACCCTGGAGGGGCGCGTCATGTATCCGCCCTTCGGGTGGTTCGACGACCGTGCCCGGGGCCAGGGAGAGAATCTCGTCATCATCTACACGCTCTTCTCCCCCCGGGATCTCTTCGGGAACGTTTACCACCAGGTGCGCTATGCCGACTCGAAAAAAGACCCGAATTTTCTCGCTTACGTGAACTTCCTCCGGCGTATCCGCAAGCTCTCGAGCACGGACCGCCAGGACCAAGCCCTGGGGCAGGACATCTGCTTCGACGACTCCGCCATGTTCGCCCAGCCGATCCGTCCTGACCGTTACCCTTACGAAATAAATGTGATTGCAGAGCGGGAGTTTCTGGTGCCGGCCTACACCCTCGACTGCTCCGACTACCTGGACAGCAAGGACGGCTGGAAGTGGAAGGGGCTCAAGTTCGAGAGGCGGCCCATGTGGGTGATCGAGATGAAGGAGCTGGACAAGAACTACATTTACAGCAAACGGGTCTTCTATTTCGACAAGGAGACCCTGCTGGCCCATCTGGAGGAGATGTACGACCAGAAGGGAAGGTACTACCGCATGTTCGACGTGGAGTGGGGAGAGGTGGCGCCCATGGGCTACTTCAACATGATTCACAATAACAACTGTGACTTCATCGATGAGCACTGTACGTGGGGCTTTACGCCCTCTTACCCGGCGCTGTGGCTCGAGCGGAAGGACATGAGCCTGCGCAGCATGATGAGACAGAAATAAGGGGTCAGGGATCGGGGGTCGGGGGTCAGGCCCTACAACCAATTCTCGTCCTCGTTGTCGTACTCGTCCTCGAGGCGAACTGGGGACAGAGGCGTAAGAAGGGCAAAGGACAAAGGGCAAATGGAGTATGTATACATTGTGGGGCCGCAGCTGATCCGCCAAGTACCCGAGCAGGACGGTCCGGTACATGGCCCACGAGGTCGTCGGCCTAGCGCCGGCGGATGCAGACCTTGCGAGGGAGGACCTTCAGGTCGCCTATTTCTTGAACACTTGATGGAGTTCGGCGAGTGGCTCTGCGGTCACGTGCTTCGCCCGGTCCCCCACAGGCACTTCGTACTGAGCATACCGAAAATCCTCCGCCGCTTCTTCCTCCATGACCGAAAGCTGTTGGCAGAGCTCAGCCGGTGTGGTTGGGATGCCCTGAGGAGCCTCCTCAAGGCGGCTGTCCATGAATCCGCTGGACTCCCCGGTGCGGTCATTGCCGTCCAGACGTTTGGGGACTTTCCCGAGCGCTTCCACCCGCATTGCCATGTGCTCTGCACCGACGGCTGCTTCTACGACAGGGGAGGTTTCCGGCTCACCCCGAAATTCCACTTGACAGCCCTGGAGTCGCTTTTCCGGCACAGGGTGCTGCGGATGCTGCTGGCCAGGGGCAAGATCAACCGTGAGCTCATCCGAATCATGGAGGGCTGGAGGCACTCAGGATTCAACGTCTACGCGGGCCCGCGGATTCATCCACGGCAGAAGAGATCCCTGGAGAATCTGGCCGCATATCTGATCCGCTCCTCCTTCTCTCAACAAAGGATGGAATACAGACCTGAGGAGGCCAAGGTCACGTACTTGTCCAAGGACCGAAAGGAGAAAAAGAGCTACGATGCCACCGAATGGCTGGCCGCCATGGGAAGCCACGTCCCGGAGAGGGGGCAGCAGTCTGTGCGCTACTATGGCGCTTATGCGAATTGCACCCGGGGCAGGGCGCGAAAACGGGAAGCTGACGATGAGGTTCCAACCGTCTTGGAACCGGATTTGTGTTCAAGGGAGGTGAAGCGAAACGGGTCCCGGTTAATCCGTAAGGTCTATGAAACCGATCCCATGGTCTGTCCCCGATGCGAGCATCCCATGCGGGTCATTGCCTCCATCGAGAATCCCACGGTGATCCGGAGAATTCTGGAGTGCCTGCCTTTGAGGAGGACGACTTCTCCCAGGGTCCTCCCGCCCACTGGGAGTGTTGATGCGGCCTGTGAGGCGGTTCTCAGCAAGGTCAGCGCCCCCGTCTGCCCGAAAACCGCCTTTCCGGCCGCTCTCTTCGGAATCTACACGCGATCGGTTCCCGGGCCGTAGTCATTGCGTCTTTCGCATTCTGTCCCTCACGCAGCCCACCACAACATACGGGACCTCTTTCTCTTTGACACACAAGTCTCTTCTGTCGTACTCTGTTCCTAACCGAAAGAAAATTCCTATCGATTATCGATAACTGCAAGGGTACAAGCGAATGAGTAGCCAAGACCGCAATCTCGAGCAAGCCATTCTGGAGAAGATCCGGTCACTCCCTCCTGACAAGATCGGCCAGGTCGAGGATTTCATCGACTTTCTCATCCAGCGCGGTGAAGACCGACTCCTGACACGAGCGGCCTCCGCCCTCTCCGAATCCTCGTTCCAGAACGTGTGGGACAATCCCGAGGATGCCGACTATGACCGGCTATGAGTTCGGTGACATCCTCCTTGTTCCGTTTCCCTTCACCGATCAGTCAACCACCAAGAAGCACCCGGCTGTGGTCGTCAGTTCTTCTGCGTACAATCTCGAACGGCCGGACTTGATCCTCCTGGCCGTGACCAGCCAGGTGAGGCCCGGCACCGGCTTTGGGGAATGCCCGGTCGGCCACTGGCAGAAAGCAGGCCTTCTCAAGCCCTCCGTGATCAAACCCGTCGTAACTACAATTGAGAGGAATCTCGTGCTTCGGAAACTGGGCAGGCTCCATGAAGAAGATCGCAGGGCTCTTCTCGAACTGCTCCAGAAGATCCTCGGCGAATACCAATAATCTTCTTTTGTTTATCTGTGCTGCGTGGAAGACAGCGGCTTTCCACATCCGCATAGCTCTGCTTCGCCTTCCGGAGAACAAGGGAAAAAGTCAGAATAACACCACAGAGGAACAGGCAAACGCTCCTTCATATCCCCTCATATTTCGCCTGACTTATCTTCGGCTGCGAGCCGTCTTTCTCGATTTCGGATAGTTGGTCATTCCTCCAACCACAGAGAATCTCCATATTTCAATTGGATACAGATGCGTCTGGCGGGTCCTATCAGGCTTGATCTGTCCCCATTTCCACGATGAACCGGGACCTCGTCGATGCGATATTTCGTGGAATTGTCTTTCGCCGTGCAAGATCGGATTTAGGAGTAAAGGGTAACCATCCGAGTTGCAGACATATCAGACTTCTTGCAGACAAGCAGTGATTTCTTCATTGCTGGTCAAAATAGCCTGAAAATGCGTATTTTGGACGGGTTCCCGCCCTTGTGGCGATTGCACAGCGTTGCGCAGTATCCGAGTCCGAAGCACCTCAAGATTTCTTCTGCTTACGGAAGAGCAGGGGAAAGAAACAGAAGAGTGACACAAGGCTACTCGCCGTAGCAACCACGAGTACCATGCCATACCCGAGGTTGTGGGCAAGCTGGCCCGCCGTGACAGCGGCGATGATGCTTGATATCGCCGAGGCGGCGTTGAAAGACCCGAGGGCTTCGCCTTCGGCGATGGTAGTCAATTGTGCTGTCCAGGC
>JARRRH010000050.1:0-12024 GCA_037380925.1 Deltaproteobacteria bacterium
CGAAGTCCGACATGATTCATTTGCAAAACAAGGGAGAGCGGCTTGAAGACATCATCTATGGCCTTCATGTAGGGAATGCCAGGAACTATATGAGCACTATTGTGTCCAATCGTGTCTTGGAATCTCCTATTCTTTTCATCGGGGGGCTGTCATTGAATGAGATCCAGGTTCGGGCCTTTCAGGCCTACTTTCCTGAACTGATTGTTCCCGAGCGCAATACCTCGGTTGGTGCTTTGGGGGTTGCATTGTATGCCTTGGAATCCGGCATAGAAAATCAGCCAAACCTCGATGCCTTGAGAAGTCTGAAGAGTTACGACGTGACCAGTTTGCCGGTGGCTTCCAAACTCCGGATCAAACAGACCCATTTCCCGGAAGAGAATGAGGTGAAGAAGGGGCGCTTTGAGAGCAGGGTACCGGTGTACCTCGGACTGGATATCGGATCCACTACCACAAAATACGCCTTGATTACAGAGGAGCGTCAAATTATCCACAAAAGCTATGTGCATACCCAAGGAAAGCCGATTGAGGTGACACAGCATCTTCTCAAGGTTATTGCAGACGATTTGGGGGACAAGATAGATATACTCGGTGTAGCGACCACGGGCTCTGGCAGAAACGTGGTGGGAGACTTCCTGAACGCCGATTTGATCATCGACGAGATTACAGCTCATGCCCGCGGTGCGGTAGAAATCGACCCCACGATTGACACCATTTTTGAGATCGGGGGCCAAGATTCAAAATATATCTCTATTTCGAACAGCTATCCTCTGGATTTTGACATGAACAAGGTCTGTGCCGCAGGAACGGGGAGTTTCCTCCACGAACTGGCGAACAAATATGGGATCAACATTGTGGGGGAGTTCCAGGAAATTGCACTTTCTTCGGATAGGCCTGTTAAACTGGCGGAACGATGCACCGTCTTCATGGAATCAGACTTGGTCTCCTACCACCAGAAGGGTGTTCCCCAGGACGACTTGATGGGTGGTCTGTGCTATGCCATCGTGCACAACTATCTCAACCGGGTGGTGGGAAAAAGAAAAATAGGGCAAGGGGTCATGTTTCTTGGCGGGCCTTCACTCAACAAAGGGGTTGTGGCAGCTTTTGAGGACGTTCTCGGCCGCGGCCTGGTGGTCCCCAAGCACCGGGAAGTGTTGGGGGCTTTTGGAGCCGCCATCAGTTTGCAAGAGAAAAAGCTGCTCGAAGGCAGCGAGGCTGTCTCTTTCAGGGGTTTGGAGAGCGCGATTCAAGACCGGATGAATTACACGGAGAAAATTTGCCACGCCGACCCTAATTGCCACAACCAATGCAAGCTCAAGATTTATGATTTTGACGGCCGCAAGAGCATCTGGGGCGGGGAATGCGGCCGTTACGAAGTGGTCCGGGGCAAAGGGCGTAAACAGGAAAACTATTTCCAGCTGCGACAGCAGATCTGGCTCAGCCATATGTCTGAAGTTTATGAAGAGCTCAAAGGGGAGGCCATCTTGGAAGTGGACGGCCGTCCGACCGTCGGGATGCAAAGAGCTCTGTATACGCTTCAAACGGGCGTGCTGTGGGCCCATTTTTTTGACAGGCTGGGTTACAGGCTCGTTCTCACACCACCGACCAACAGCCAGATTTCGAGCTCGGGCATCGAGGCTATGACGGCGGAAACCTGCTATCCTGTCAAAGTCTCCCATGGACATGTTATAGAACTGGTGGGAAAGACAAAGTATCTCTTTCTCCCGAGCATGATTACCATGCCTACGCCTGTTGAGCATGAAACCGGATTTTTCTGTCCCATGGTTCAGGCCAACCAGTATATGTTGCGCATTGCTTTGGACCTGGATAAGGACAATCTCCTCAGTCCGATTATCCACTTGAAGTACGATGCCTCCACCTTGGCTGTGGAACTCAGCGAGCAAATCTCCGAAAAGCTCGGCAGAAGCAGGCGCCAAATCCGAGAGGCGTTGGCCTATGCCTTGGAGCGGGAGAAGCACTTCGTGAGCGAGGTGTTTCAAAAGGGCAGAGAGATCATGGGGGCCCAAGATCCTGAAAGCCCTTTGGTCGTTGTCACCGGACGGCCCTACAATCTCTATGATGACCGCCTCAACTTGAGATTGGGGCAAAACTTGGCGAAGATCGGCGTAGCGGCTTTGCCAATGGATTTCGTTGATGTTTCCGAGATCGATCTTTCCGATTTTCCGGCCATGTACTGGGGATTGGGGGCCCAGATCTTGAGAACCGCGAAGTTCGTCGCAAGCCGGTCCAACTTTTTTGGCCTTCACATGACCAATTTCAGCTGTGGTGCGGATTCCTTTATTGAGCACTTCTTCAAGTTTATTATGGGGGACAAACCCTATCTCATTCTAGAAATGGATGAGCACAGCGCCGTGGCCGGAATGATGACGCGGCTGGAGGCGTTCAAGAACGTCATTGAGAACAGCATGCAGAAGCTCAAGGCGGAGGCGTATCAGGACGTATCCAATTGAGGTGACCATGGACAGTGATAGAGGCAGAACCTTTCAGTCCCTTTCCGAAAACGTGGGCCAATTCAGACTTCGTGATAAGATCTTTCTCATCCCCGAGATGAACCGAATAGGCGGACACCTTCTTGCCGGAACTTTCAGGGGTTTTGGTGTAAATGCGATGGTGATGGAAACCTATCAAGGCATTGATCTGGGCAAGGAATTTACATCTGGAAAGGAATGCTTCCCTTGCCAGGTCACTACAGGAGACATTCTCCTTTTTATGAAAAAGGAAAAGGAGAGGCTGGGTGAGGGTTTCAATGCTGAAAATTACATCTACTTTATGCCTGAGGCTGAAGGCCCTTGTCGATTCGGCATGTACAACAAGTACCAACGCATTGTTTTGGACTCTTTTCCCGAGTTGAGAAAACTCAAAATCGGCGCACTGACATCCAAGAATTCCTATTCTCTTGACGGCATGTTCGATGAGGGGCAAAGCAGAGAGTTGCGAAAAGTGGCCTATTTCTCGGTTGTGGTGGCGGATGTGCTGGACAGGCTCTTGTGGAGAATACGGCCTTACGAGCGGGCACCGGGAGAGGTGGATGCATTCATAGAGAAAGCTATGCACAGCATGTCCCGGGCTTTCGAAGAGCTCGGTCCACGGAAAGATTTTGATAGCATCCTTGAAATGCTTGAGGAGGTGATCGAGGAGGGGACAAAAAAGATGGACCCCGCCATCCCTCCCAAGCCTTTGGTCGGCATCGTCGGGGAAATATATTTGAGAACCCATGTGCATGCGATCCAACAGGTCATTCGTGTTTTGGAGAAGTATGGTGCCGAGGTGGTGAACGCCTCCATCGCGGAATGGGTGAACTACACCACATATGATAGGATGAGAGAAGCGAAAATAGGGCTCCGTCTTCACCTCAAGCAGTTGAAGGCCAAGGAAGTCAAAGCCTTTGCCAAAAAAATATTGGGCGAGGATCTCTATTCCTTTGACGTAGGAACAGAGGCCTGCCTCAGCATTCCGGGGATTATTGAATATGTCCGTGAAGGATTTAACGGGGTCGTCAATGTCTATCCTTTTACGTGCATGCCCAGCACCATTACGTCCTCCATCGTAAAACCGATCATGAATCGCATGAAAGTACCCTATCTGGATACGCCCTACGACGGTACCTACCAGCCGGGGAGAGAGGCTGCGATAAGGACCTTCATGTACCAGGCTCAACAGCATTTTGAGCGAAACGGCAGAAAATACTCGAATGGGCATGGGTAATGGGAATTGAGAAATTTAGGAATTCAGGGATTGAGGAATTCATCGGACACGGCTGTCTTCGCCCTCAGCGCTTCGCCGAGCCGAGGATGAACGCCGATAGCCGCAGATTCAGAAAACCAATACCCAACACCCGGTACCTGGGCGTCTCCGCCCCCGAAGGAAGCCGATGAAGACGAAGATGTTGATCAACGCTCTTGACCCTGAGGAGTACAGGGTTGCGTTTATTAAAGACGGCTTGCTGGACGGGTTTCAGATTCAGACCTCTACGGTCGAGCAGCGGACAGGGAATATTTACAAAGGGGTTGTAGAACGGATTGAGCCGAGGCTCCAGGCCTGTTTTGTCAACTTCGGGTCCGACAAAAACGGTTTTCTCTCAGTTGGGGACATTCATCCTGAATATTATCAAACCAAAAAGCCTCTTGCCAAGGACCAGGCCATTCCCCCTATTGAGAAAGTCCTGAGAAAGGGTCAGGAACTCTTGGTGCAGGTCACAAGAGAGATGCCCGGGAAGAAGGGGGCCCAACTGACCACTTACGTATCCCTGGCCGGGAGGTCTATGGTGCTCACGCCCGGGCGGAGTCTCCGGGGGGTTTCCCGAAAAATCGAAGATGAGGAAGAGCGCCAGAGGCTGAAATCCATTACGGGAAAACTGAAGCTTCCGGAGGATACCGGATGCATTGTGAGGACCATGGCTGCAGGCCAGAGCAAAAGAGAGCTTTCGAAGGATTTGAACCGTTTATTGAGAATCTGGAAGAACATCAGGGATCGCGTGGCTGAGGCTCCCCTGCTGTCGCTGATTCACAAGGAACAGGATATTTGTCTCACTACGCTGCGTGACTATTATACAAGCGATGTCTCAGAGGTCCTGGTGGATGACAAGGAGACATTCGTCAAGATCAAGGAATACATGAAGATCATCTCACCGAGGGATCAGAGAAAAGTCAGGCTTTATAAGGACAAGCGCCCTATCTTTGATCAGTACAACATTGAGAAACAGATAGAGAGCATTTATCGCAACAAGGTCTCTCTTAAATCGGGAGGGTCTATCGTTATTGACACAACGGAAGCCTTGATATCCATTGACGTTAATTCAGGCCGGGGCATGGCGGGAACAGATGTTGAAAGCATGGCTTACAAGACCAACCTGGAGGCTGCCAGCGAAATTGCCAGGCAGCTGCGGATGCGCGATATGGGGGGGCTCATTGTCATTGATTTTATCGACATGAGAGAGCGTCATCATGTGAGACAGGTGGAAAGGCTGATGCGTGAGGAGCTTAAAAAGGACCGGGCAAAGACGGATACGTCCCACATATCCAAGTTCGGCATGATGGAGTTGTCAAGACAGAGGTTGAGACCCTCTATTGAATCACGGAGCTACCAGATCTGCCGTTTTTGCAATGGCAAGGGCATGGTGATTTCCGTGGAATCATCGGCCGTTTCTTTTCTCCGTCGGATCTGGATGGGGGTTTCAAAAGGTCATGTAAGCAAAGTGAGCGGGACGCTGCCCATGGACGTTGCGACCTACCTTCAGAACAGGAAGCGGAAGGAGTTGGCCGATATTGAGAGACGGTACGGCGTCGCGATTGTTCTGAACGGTGACCCAACCCTGACCCCCGGTTCTGGAAAGCTCGATTTTGGTTAGCACTGCCTCCTTAAGGTTCAGTTTAAGAAAAGGAGAGATTGGAGAAGTGAAAATAAAGAGTAAGAGGATTACGTGGAAGGATGATCGGAAGGCACAGGCGGGGAGAGAAGCGGAAGAATATACAGCTGCTTTGGAGATGGAGATATACCCTCTTCCCGAAGGAATTATTGTAGAAAAAGACGTCTATATCAAGATGCGAGACGGCGTTAAGATCGCGGTGAATGTGTTCCGACCGGATAGGCCGGGAAAGTTTCCTGTTATTATGGGCTTCGTTGGGCCTTACGGCAAGGATATCAGCCCTCACGAATACTCTGATTTCAGGTATGAACACTGTGTCGAGTTGGGTTTGGCTATCGGCAAGATACGCGTATCAGAAGAAACACCATTCGAGGGACCGGATCCCGGTTTCTGGGTTCCCAATGATTATGCAATCGTTCATTTGGACACGAGAGGTTTTTTTAAGTCAGAAGGGGAAAAGCAGATCGCTTCCGAGGTAGAAATGCTGGACTACTACGAGGTGATCGAGTGGGCCGGGGCGCAAGAATGGAGTAACGGCAATGTGGGGTTGAGCGGGGTCTCTTACCTCGCCTGTTCACAGTATTACGCTGCTAGTACGCAGCCAATGCATCTTAAGGCCATCTGCCCTTGGGAAGGTTTTACGGATACGTATAGAGATTGGCGGTTTCCTGGAGGTGTTCCGGAATCGAACTTTGCTGTTGAATGGAGGAAACGCAACATTGTCGGTCAGATGACTGATGCCGAAATTGCAGCATTGTTGGACCCGGTGTCGAATCAGAAGGAAATGATGAGAGGAAACCCTCAGCTTGAAAAGGTCTTTGTGCCGGCCCTTATTTGTGCAAGTTGGTCTGACCATGGCTTGCACACCCGGGGGTCTTTCGAGGCGTTTAGAAGGATTTCGTCGGAGCATAAATGGATCTATACCCACGGCCGAAGAAAATGGGAAGAGTATTATTGCGATGAGGCATTGGGGTATCAGAAGAAGTTTTTTGATCATTTCCTGAAGGGCGTTGACAGTGGGATAATGAATACGCCGAGAGTCCGGCTGGAGGTTCGGGAAACTAAAGATGAGTACACAGTTCGTTATGAAAATGAGTGGCCTATTGCCCGAACCCGGTACACGAAGCTGTATCTGGATACAGCGAATGCTACTTTGAGCCCTGACAAAGTTAGGCGCCCAGGAAGACTCAGTTATGACTCGTCAGATGGCAAAGCAGAATTCGACCTCATCTTTGACCAGAATACCGAGCTCAGCGGCCACATGAAGCTGAAACTATGGGTTTCCGCCGAAATCGATGAAATGGATCTTATTGTTGGGGTGAAGAAGCTGAATGCGAACGGGGAAGAAATCCATTTCTATGGCACGGGAATGTCGGCATATGTAAAAGGAATAGTTGCGAGGGGATGGTTGCGCGTATCCCAGAGGGAACTGGATAGAGAAAAATCCAATCCATGGCAGCCCATTTTAAAGCATCAGGGAGAGAAGAGAATAAGGCCGGGTGAGATCGTTTCGGTTGAAATAGAGATCTTGCCTTCTAGCACTTTATTCCGCAAAGGTGAGACATTGAGGCTGGTTGTTCAGGGAAGAGATCTAATTCAGGGGCCTCCATGGGGTTGGGTTGGGTATAGACGGCTTGCGAACAAAGGGCTGCATTCGATCTATGCCGGGGGAGAGTACGATTCCCATCTGTTAATACCGGTAATCCCTGTCGGTTGACAGCCTGTTTCCGCTTTTGGCTGAGGATGGAAAATCAGGCCCGAGCGTCCTATCCTAAAAACTTTGGGGACGCTTGAGATGAAATGTCGTTACCAGCTGACAGAAGCTTGTTCTTCAGCCCGACCTCGTAGGAGTAAAAAAGAAGTTCTCCAAAAACAATTGGGCCAAAGGGCCTTGTCAAGGTTGTATATCTTTATCGGCTCAAAGTACCTCACGAAATGGAAAATGCGTCTTGACAGAGTCGGGACTAAGAAATAAAAATCATGCCTTAAATTGGTGACTTACATATATCTTTTGTTTAAAATACTACCAACCTTCTGCCAAGATCTTAACCCCCGCTGAGAAAGGAGAAAGCTGATGAGTGACGAAAAGTTTGAAATGCTTTTTTGGCAAGGGTACCCGCCTAGTCAGGGTAGATACCCCGGATTCAATCCACGCACCGAAAAGGGAAAAGGAATGATTATCGAGCGAGACGTCGCTGTCGCGATGCGTGACGGAGCAAAGATTTACATTGATATTTTTCGCCCTGAGAAAGAGGGGAAATACCCCGTTCTTGTTTGTTGGGGGCCGTATGGGAAACAGGGTAGATTTCCATTATATGCGCCGAGCGCCGACGTGAGGCATGATCTTTCTGAGTATACCGCCTTTGAATCGGCTGATCCTGTTTATTGGTGCGCGAAGGGATACATCATTATCAATCCGGATCCGCGCGGTGCTTGGAATTCTGAAGGTGATCTAACATTCATGAGTCCTCAAGAAGCCGAAGATTGCTATGACCTGATCGAGTGGGCTGGCACCCAAGATTGGAGTAACGGGAAAGTCGGCATGTATGGTGTTTCCTATTTGGCTTGGACCCAGTGGAGAGTGGCAGCGCTCCACCCACCTCATCTGGCGGCAATCAATCCTTGGGAGGGAGTGAGCGACTTTTACCGCGAGTTTTGCTTCCACGGAGGCATCCCGGAGACGGCGTTTGTGGCGCGTTTACGTGATGGTGGTTGGTCCTACACGACCACTCGGGTAGAAGATTTTGTGGGGATGAGCCTCAGGCATCCGCTGTTTGATGACTACTGGGCCAGCAAGAATGCTGATCTATCAAAGATAACGGTGCCGGCATTTATTGTGGCGAGCTGGTCGGACCAAGGTCTGCACACGCGTGGGACTCTGGAAGGCTTCAAACAGATCGCTTCCAAGGACAAGTGGCTTATGGTCCACGGGAAGAAGAAGTGGAACGTTTTTCACGAACAAGAAAACCTGGAAAGACAGAGGCAGTTTTTCGACAGGTTCTTGAAAGGTATCGATAGCGAAATAAAGAATTGGCCTAAAGTTATGATTGAGATCAGACGTAGGTACGGTGTCGGAAGTTTCAGGAATGAAATTGAATGGCCGCTGGAACGTACCCAATACACGAGCTTATTCTTGAACGCGAGTGATGGGACGATGAGCACGTCTTCGTTCGATAAGGAGGCGCAAGCCCGGTATATCGTGAGCGATATAGGCGACAAAACTCAGAATGCTCGGTTTGAGTTCGAGTTTGACAAGAGGACCGAGCTCACAGGATATATGAAACTAAGGCTGTGGGTGGAGGCGGTAGGTAGCGATGACATGGATTTGTTTGTAGCGATACACAAAATCGATCGTTCCGGAAAAACTGTGCCGTTTGCGTTCTGTTGGATTCATGATGATGGACCGGTTGCTCTAGGTTGGCTGAGAGTCTCTCATCGTGAACTTGATGAGCAGCGGTCAACACCTTACCAACCTTACCACAAGCACGATAGAGAGACGAAGCTTAAGCCCGGTGAAATCGTTCCGGTCGAGATCGAAATCTGGCCTTCAAGCACTCTGTTCGATCGGGGTGAGAAGTTAGAGGTGGTAGTGCAAGGCAGTGATATCGACATGTACCCTGGGCAGATAGCCACATATTTGCATATGGCATATGTAAACAGGGGCCAGCATGTAATCTACACAGGCGGCAAGTACGACTCCCATCTTCTTGTACCAGTCATTCCTGTTGGTTAAATGTGTGAGCATCTTAGGCTTCTTCCCGTTAGGGAGTCTCCGGGAGCTCCTAGGCGGGGCTCCCGGCATAATTATTAACGCTAGTACAGGTGCCGACATGGCCAGGTGCCTAATCTTACCGCCTTTCCTTCCTGCACCTGGTCCACGCCTACTTCATCAACGCCCTCGACATCTCCAGGGCCATAAGTCAGAGGTGTACTCGTGAGGCCGCCGGTGTCAAGATTCTTAATCTTGTAAAAGCCATGCTCCAGTACTGCACGCCGCGTCAAGTTTTCAAAAGGAACAACTTTCAAAGCAAGTCTTAACGCCTCGACTTGGGTCATGGCCGAAGGGATGCCTGAAAAATACGAGCTGTCAGTAACCCATTTGTCTGGATGATATTTTTTCTGGAGTTCGGCAGAAAATTTTACCACAGGTATATCTCGATCCCAAGTAGGCTGTACACCCGCTAGGACAGCTCCATCACCCTTTTTACCCATGTCTCTAGTGAACACGGAAGCAGGACATGTTGGGCCAAAACCAAAAGTTATATTATAATCCAGATGGGGTCCCATACCTAGCCTAACAGCTTCTTTTATAGTCGGCTGTGCACCCGGGTTAATCATAATACCTATCGCAAGGTTGACGTTGTTCTCCTTTAGCCACGCCAGCTGGGTTGTTGGCGGAGAGGCAGGCAGGAGAGGCACGTACTGGGTACCGGCGAATTCATATCCAGTTTTGAGCAGGTAATTTTTGAGCTCAGGAATTTCAATCGACCTACCCATGGCGTTATCGGCTGTAAGGTAGGCAACTCTCGGTTTGGTTTCGTCTTTCCATTGCTCTTTGAACCAATCTGCGATGGCTGCCAAGCTGTCGGTATAAATGGGGTAATGGGTGAAAATGGTTTTTGCCGGCTTCAGGAGATAGGGTCCGCTAGCGAAGCTGACAGAACCCATATGGTCCTCATAGAGCCTATCCATTAATGCCAGAGCTTGCGGCGAACCAGATACATGGAAGACCAGTATACCTTTGGCCTTGAGCTCTTCGTAGATGGACAGGGCTTTTGCCGGCTTGAGTTCGTCATCTCGCCACAAAACCTCCAAGGCTATATCGGCGGGCCATTTTTCGTTTCGCCACGGAGCCAGCATTTTCGTCTCATTGACATATTTGACATAGTCTTGGAAGGCCGCCAGAACCGCTCCAACATTTTCTGCGTAAGGCCCAGTCAGTGCCATGGAGCCGCCCACATAAAGTGTCTTTGCGTAGGTAGTCTTATGGTCTGCAAGTCCGAAAAATGCCACCAAAATAACTGCCAGATAGGCTATAAAAGTTAATTTGGTTCTACTCATTTTCTCCTCCTTTTTAGTTTGTGATTTCCCTGCGTGCCACATAGGGCACGTAAACTATTTGTCGACTAAGCCACCTCCTTTCATCATTGTTCCTCTTGGGAGAAAGCGCAATTCATCTTAGGTCTTGATAGCCTGAACCGGCGATCAAAACCACAGGTTCAAAATTGTCCACCTCTTCTATTGCTTCCGAATTCTAAGTAATTTGCCACTGTGTGTCAATGAGGGGTGTAGTGTAGCGTAATTCCATTTTTATATCAGCGAACTAATCTTGCATTCGAGTAATAAGTACCTTAAATGATTAACGATCTAGTTTTCATGCCCCAGAAGATGCGTATGGACCGCCGATCGCCCCGCTTCTCTGTCCGGTGGCACGGAATGGGGAATTGCCTGGGTGACCAAGCCGGTCTGAAAGGTTTCAGTCGGCCTTTACCCGGAAAGGCACCCTCTGGATCTTCTTTCGACTCACGAACCCAACGGGAGACGATATTAGTACCAATTCCGAGGTTCCGTTCGACTTCGGCCGCCTTACAACCCTCTTCGAGAACTAATCGAACGGCCTCATTTTTGAACTCTTTATCGTACGTTCTCCGTTGTTTCCGTTTACCATGAACACACCTCCTTTTGCATTTATAAATTAAGCTTTTCGGTGTGTCCACTAAATGGGGGCAGGTCCAGGGATTCACAGCGCTTACAAGATTAATCTGAAAGGAGACTCTATGAGAAAAACAAAGTTGACTTGAGGACTACGTTCGGAGTAACCATAAAGACGCCCGCGTCGCTTCGGTCCGAAGAAGTGGTCGAAATGAACCGGAATAAGTGGCCGCTTCGCTATGGACTGGCTGGTCGGATTCCCTGGATCAGTTGGTCGACTCCACCGGAAAAGGCATTGAAGGGGGTTTTTCAGATGAAATTATCAGGCGGGCTACCGGCCATGCAAGCCTTGAGGCCTATAGAAACTATGTACGGCTTGAACCTGCCACTTTGATGCGGTTAGCGGACGCTCCCAAATCAGAGAAAAATCCCAATCCGGATAATTCTGGTATAAAGGCCGTCTAAGTTATTGGAATAAAACTTATTTATATGTTCAACAACATCATCTATTTCATCATTGTTCTGCTCATCTTTAACATCAGCTACCAAAAACCCTCTTCTGAAGTTTCCTTGTTCTATTCCCTGGTTATGCTGTTTGTCACATGGGCGGTTTTTGCCGGATTGTGTCGAATCAGTTTCCAGCACCTTGCCCATCACGTAAGACATGAGAAAGAGGCGGAAGGAGCGCCGGCATCCCATTACCATCGGCTGGAGCTGAAATTTAGTGTGTTGGCCATTTTCTTGTTTGCCTTGGATGTTTACTTTTTTCACCTGAGGTACTGGCTCCAGAGCATTCCCGGTCTGCGGTACTTTTCCGCCTTGCAAGGCATTCTGGCTTTAAGCCTCTTCATGGCCTATTTAGGGACCATATGGTATTCCTCCCACACCGCGTATGCAGCCGCTTTTCAAGTGACGGTCTCGAGACGGGCCTTCATCGTTTCGAACATTAAACTGAACGTGCCCATCCTTTTTCCCTGGGTGATCCTTTC